>JALWSJ010000233.1 GCA_026993705.1 Flavobacteriales bacterium | reverse complement strand
GAGGTCGGTTGTTGACACTTCAATTAAAAATTCTGCTTCAATATTCGAAAACATTATTTTACTAGCTATGCTGGATTCTAATCAGGCTGAATAGTTACTATCTGAAATAACAGCTAGAAAGGTTAAAATAGCAATGAAAAGATTCCTGTTTTTTCTTTATAAAGTTTCTGATAAACGAGTAGTAACAAGACGAGTGAAACTATAAAACTACCCAGATGATAAGAGTTTATCAGCCAGTAAAACGTAAATAAAAAGTTGTCTTCATAGATAGAAGGGATTGCAAAGAGGATCATCATGAATAAACCCCAATCAATAATGCAACTGTTTTTGCTCAGTTTGTTTCCTATACTTTTTAGTAATAGAACCAAAAAGAAAATTTGGAACGAGGCAAATGTAATAGCTGTTGCTATAACGTTAAAATTGAATATTTTCTTTAACAGGAAATAAAAAATCATATCAGGAAAAAAATTGGGAGCGGAGTTCAGATAAAAATCACTAATAGGATTGTGGGTTATAAACAAATCATCGTATAAAGAGGGAAGGTATAGAGTGTCACTATTGCAAAAGTGCTTTTCGAAGCTGTTTTTATCTACACTGCTAAAGATGCTGAGTACAATTAGTAAAGAGCTAATGTAAATGATTAGTGTTTTTATATTTTTTGTTGTTGTATTCATTTTGAATTGCAATACTTGATGCTGAACGTTCTAAATATATGCGTTAGGGATAGGAACGGCATCCTTTTGCCTGCTTGCCTTTATGGCAGGCAAAAGATATAGTGGATAGCCCGACCCCTTTCAGTACAAGACACGTTTAGCGGTAGCGAAATGTGTCTTGTACTGAAAGGGGGAACGCCCAAATTATAAATATTCGTATAATACCGGTTTACTTGGAGAGGCATCGTTTTTAAAACTGCTGATTTGAAGATTTAGGAGATAAGCCCCGTCTTTTATCTCGTCCGGAATGTAAACCATTTCAGTGATGGTGGCGTTTTTTCTGGTGGCGTTAGGGTAGTTCCAGAAGGCTTTGTGAGCTAGTAATTTTCCTCCGTCGTCTTCTTTATCGACTGAAGGGGTGTCTATGAGTAAATGGTTGATTCCGCGTTCTCTGATATAGGTCATTGTTGATTCGGATAAATATGTCCAATTGGTATTGCTTCGATTTTTGATGGTTTTTTCTATGCTATTGGGGAGTGTTCTGATAATAAGTGCTTCGAAACTGTTGTGTTGTGTTAGTTTTTCTTCTATTTGCTCTTGCGTGATGATTTTGTCGCCGTTGGTTTCGCTGGGAACGATTGAAATTAACAAGGCGTTGAAATGAAATTGTGTAAGGCAATCGTTAATGGAGTAAAATTTGGGGGTGATGTGCCCAACGCATTCGGTGTGCGTACCGTTTCCGTGTGGATTAAAACTAATGTTGTTGAAATTTACAGAACCTCCTTCGGAGACTTTTCCTGTAAAGTTTTCGCCGGTAACAGGGACTATTTTTACCGGAGGTACATACCAAGCTGTTGTGGAATGTTCGTTGAGTTCAATGGAAATATCCAAAGGTTGAGCGGTGTCAATTTGTTTGCCGTTTTCTAAAGTAAGAATCATACTGTTTTTAAAATTGAACGACCAGTTTAAGGTTTATTCTTCGTGAGGTCATATAGGTTGGTATTGAGTATTTTCGTCCGGTAACATCGGTTATCCACGTGTAGTTAATCGTGTTGGAGATATCCAATAAATTGAAAACTTCCAACGATATCCACATTTTATCTACATTATTCCATACCGATTTTGCTCCGAATTTTGTACGGTCGGAAAAATCTCCTATCAAATCTTTGCTAAATCCGATATCTACTCTTCTGTAAAAAGGAGTTCTCAATGTGTCTGCATATCTAGGTTTGCCAGGAGGTCCGTAAGGAAGTCTTGAACCAAATACCATTGTTAGATTCACCTTAAATGTACTCCATCTCATCTTAGGTGTGTTCCATTCTTCCGGCATTTTATCTTGAAAGAATAAAGAAAAATTAACGCGTTGGTCGGTAGGTCTGGGGATGTATCCGGGAGTGATTTTAGCACTGTCAACGGCGACGTTATCAGCGGTATATCCGGCGATGATTTCTTTTCCCTCCGCATTGTAATATTTGTAATAATAATCATCTAATATATCTTCTTCTGTTTTTAAATAGGAAATAGAAGCATACGACTCAATCCCTTTTACAAATTCGCCGTTTACTTTTATGTCAATTCCTTTTGCGTAAGCCTTTGCGTTATTTTTTCCGTAATAACGAATACGAACGTTGTCCACTTTATAGGGAATGACGTCGGTCATTATTTTATAATAAATTTCCGCACCGAGTTTAAAAGGTCGGTTTTTAACAAAAAAAGTGTAGTCCGAACCTAAAACGAAATGTATGGATTTTTGGGCTCTTATTTGCGGATTGAGTTCTCCTGCTAAATTTCTTAATTCCCTATAAAAAGGTGGTTGATAATAAAACCCTGTCGCAAATCGAAAAGAAACATTTCTTCGGTATAAATCTTCTCCTTTTACAAAGAACCATGCAGGTTTGTAAGTAACGTTAAAACGCGGAGAAAAAACCGTTTGTCCGTTGTATGTCCAATGATTAGCTCGAATACCAAAGGTTGTATTTAAAAAACGAGAACTTTCAAATGTGGTATCGATAGCGTAAACGCTATCCGAAGTTTGGATGCTGTCAATAACTCTTATGGTGTCAGGAAAGTAAAAGTTTTTCTCAATCATCGCATAGCCCATTAATCGGTTGGATTGTATGTTGTTTTTCGATTTTAATGAGTAGCTCAGGTCTAAGAATTGATATTCTTGTGCTGTCGGGTCAACATAACCTACCGAGTCGGCAGGGTGAGGAATGTTAAATCGTGCAGAGTCAAGGTATTTCCATTCGTTTAGTTTGTCTTTTATTTCTTCGTGTTGCACTTTCGCACCAAAGCTCAAAGTGTAACCGTTTCCGTAATAATTTCCATTTGTTGAAATGTTACTTACGGTAGCGTCTAGTTTGTTTCGGGCATGTCTCAAAAAAGCACCAACACCTCTGTTAAAAGCAACATCTCCATAAGTATCTTTACTTAAATCGCGTTCCAGTTCATCAAGTTTATATTCACCAAGCAAATCAAACGTTTCAAAAGCCTTGCTGTTGTATGTTGAGGTAATGTAATTCAGGGTTAGCTTATCCGTTACGTTTTGTTGTAGTTTGGCAGCTCCCATATACGTGTTGAATTGTGTTACCTCTTGCCCCTCATAAAAAACCGTAAACCGCAATGCTTGATTAATAGAACCATAATTTGTTTCCCTGTTTTTAGGGATAACATTATATGTATTACTTGAATACGTTCCAAACAGGGTAAGTTTTAGATTTTCGTTCAGATAATAATTATACATACCTTGAAAATCAACATAAGTAGGTTTATAATCACCCTTTGTGTCTAGTGCTCCCAAAAGATAAGCATTTGTTCGGTAACGAACTCCCATAATAAAATTTGACCGTCGGTTTATGGTGTCTTCTACATTAATAGCCGCTCCCAATAAACTAGCGGTAAAAGCTCCTTTAAATTTTTTAGGTTCTCTATAAGTGATGTCCAAAACCGAAGATAATTTATCTCCGTAATTTGCATTAAATCCTCCTGCCGAAAACAAGATATTATCCACCAAATAGGGATTGACAAAACTCAACCCTTCTTGCTGTCCCGAACGAGCCAAAAACGGTCGATAAACCTCAATTCCGTTTACATAAACAAGGTTTTCATTAAAATTACCACCTCTCACATTATACCCCGCCGACAATTCATTGTTCTGACTGACTCCAAATTGAGAAAATTGCAAGGTGTTCTCTAGATTCTCAGCAGGTGTGGCAATTTGACTTGGCTTCAGCGAATGATCCCACCGTTCAATCGCTCCGTAAGTTGGTTTATGTCCTTCAACAGTAACAGTCCCCAATGTTTTATAATTGAGTTTAACATCCAGTTTGCGGACCTCCCCCTCATTCAACCGAACCGTAACTTTTTTCAATTGATATTCCACACTAGAAAATACCAATACAACTTTTTTGTTCGCAGGAATTTTCAGCTCATACTCTCCCCGTAAGTTAGAAACTGTTCCCAATGTTTTATTTCCGGCAACGCTCACATTCACGTCCCGAACAGGCGTCTCAATCTCATTATTTACCACGCCCTTAACTACCGCAAAGTCTTGACTAAACAATGTAGTACTAAAAGAGAAAAGAAGTAAGAATAAAAAAATACGCATAACAATAATTTGGGCGTTCCCCCAATCGACAAAACAAACATAACGCTTCCGCTCAACGTTTGTTTTGTAGATTGGGGTCGGGCTATCACTACTCACTCTTTTGGGTTGCATAAATGCAACAAACCAAAAGGAGTTCAAACACGCCGTTCTATCCCTAACGCAAAGAAAAGTAAAGTATTTTAATTATACCTTAAATCCGCAAGTGATTTCGTTATGAAAAGTCAAAATGAGCATTGTTATTGGTCTAGCACGGTTTTGTGATATGCATGCGTAGTCTAAGCTTCGGTGGATATTGAAAAACAAGTAAAGCCAAAAAAAAGGATGTGGCGTTTGGCTTTGTAGTAGAAGTTTACTTACGGATTTAAGGAGCTAATAAAGAGTCTTATAAATCATTTTGTTTATCGTCTAAGAAAACTAAAGCTCACTTTCTTCACCTCTTTTCAAAATTAAAATGGTATAATTTCGTAATTTATTTTTGCTATGAAATAACGGATAGATTTAAGGCTGAATAATGTGGTTGTGTTTTCTTGGGGTAAATAATTAATATTCGATATGAAAATAAGGCTCAGTTTGCAAAAACAAATAAAAAATAACAAAAAATTAAATATGATTAAAAATATCTATTTTGTTGTTATTGTTTTTTTTGTATGCATTTCATTGTTTTTTAAAGATATAAAACATAAGTAGATTTAATTTTATATTTAAGTGTGGAAAATTAATGGTTTAAGTTTATCTTTGCAGTTGGTTTTCAATTAGTTTAAGAAAGAAAAAATAATAATATGAATAGTAAATATCTAAAAGGCGGGCTTTCTGCGTTAGTTTTGTTTATAAGTGTTTTTTTTCAGGTGTTTTCACAAGACGAGATGATAGCTCATCACCATGGTGAAAAAGTTGATGAAGAAGCATTGAGGAAAGAATTTCTTTACAAAGTAGAACATCCTCTTGATTTCTCCAAAGATGAGAAAGTTGCTAGGTTTACGGAGAATAAAGGGCAATGGGACGATGAAATAAAGTTCCGAACAGAGTTGATTAACGGTTATGTGTATTTTGAAGGGAATAAATTAAAGTATCATTTTGTTGATAAGTCAGGATTGTATAATGCCTTACATGAAGGAGCTGATACGGTTACTATTCGTCAGCATGCAGTAGAAGTTTCGTTTAGGAATGCAAATCCATCGCCTCAAATAACCCCTTCTGAAACATATAAACAACAGGCAGAACTTTCTTATCATAATCAACGAGGTAGCTTTTCGGGAATTAAGCAGTATGGGAATCTAAAATACCAAGAGATATACCCTAATATAGATTTGGTTTACAGCTCATTTTTGTCGTATCTTAAATATGAGTTTATTGTAAAATCGGGGGGTAATCCGGATTTGATTCAGATGGATTATAAAGGTGCTGATAAAATTTATCTTCACGAAAACGGTACTTTGGTTATCGAATCATCTATTGGTGGTATTGCAGAGTATAAACCTTTTGTTTACCAATGGATAGACGGAGATAAGAGAGAAGTTGAATCTTCTTTTTCCCTCAATGGGAATATTGTTTCATTTCAATTATCGGAATATGATACAACCAAAGATTTGATTATTGATCCAGGTTTGATAGCTTCTACTTATACCGGGTCAACTAGCGACAACTGGGGGGTAACTGCTGCTCATACAATGGATGGGAAAATGATCGTAGCAGGAGTAACTGTTGGGAATGGATACCCAACTACAGTTGGTGCTTTTCAAACTTCTTTTCAAGGTGGTTCAGGGACTTACGTTGGTTATAGTTCTTATCCATTTGATATTTCGGTGTCTGTATTCTCTGCTGATGGTACAACTTTATTGGCTTCGTCGTTTTTAGGTGGTTCGGATGATGAAACGCCCCATAGTTTGGTTGTTGATTCAAGCAATAATTTATTTATTATGGGGAAAACACTTTCAACAGACTTTCCTATGGCAGGAGCTTCTTACGATAATTCTCATAATGGTAGAGAAGATATTTTCGTTGCTAAGATGAGTTCAAATTTATCTACTTTAATCGCTTCTACTTTTGTTGGAGGAAGTCGGGATGATGGTAGAAATGGTAGTGGGGCAAGATACGCTACAAATAATACAAATCAACGAACTCGTATTTCTTATGGAGATGCACACAGAGGTCAAATTGTTCAAGATGCTAATGGAGATTTATATGTAACTTCTTCAACTCGTTCTCATAATTTCCCTACAACTTCCGGGGCTTATGATGTTACTTATAATGGTAATCAGGATGCGGTGGTATTTAAAATAGATTCAGCATTAACGACATTATCGTATTCAACTTTTCTTGGTGGAAATCGTTTGGATGCCGGGTTTAGTATCGCAGTGGATACTATAAATGAGGTTTATGTTACCGGAATGACTTCTAGTAATAATTTTCCAACAACCGGTGGTGTAATTGATAATTCATATAATGGTAATTCAGATGCTTTTTTAACTAAGTTATCAACTGTATCAGGTACACCTGTTTTTCGGTCAACTTATTTGGGTACGTCAAATAAAGATGGCGGGTGTTATGTTGCAGTTAATAGCAATAGAGATGTTTTTGTTTATGGAGCTTCTTTTGGCGGTGCTTGGCCAGTTACGGGGGGTACTTATGTCAATCCTAATACCTGCCAATTTATAGCTTCTTATGACTCTTTATTAGCGACAACTAATTTATCAACAACTTTTGGAAGTGGTTCTTCCAATCCGAATATAAGTCCAACAGGATTTGCAATTGATTCTTGCGATAAAATAGTTCTAGCCGGATGGGGGCGCTCATTGGATTTTGGAGGTGCAGGAGGGAGTACTAATGGCATGCCGATTACACCGGGGGCATATCAAACTACAACAGATGGGCAAGATTTTTATTTGGCTGTTTTTAATCCTGACGTTACGAATCTCTTATACGCGACCTTTATTGGGGATCCTACTCAAGAAGATCATGTTGACGGGGGGACTAGCACCTTTGATAATAAAGGTTTTATATATCAAGCTGTTTGTGCGAGTTGTGGAGGGCATAATAGTTTTCCAACTACAGCTGGTGCTTACTCTTCAAATAATAATGCCTCAAATTGTAATAACGCTGTTTTTAAATTTGATTTAGGTGTATTTTCTCCTGGGGCAGCAGTTATTGGAGCTACCGGAGGAGGGTGTAAAGGTGTTCCGGTTTCGTTTACGAATAATAGCACAAATTCTGTTTCTTATCTTTGGGATTTTGGCGACGGTTCTCCTACTGAAACAACTTTTGAACCGACACATACTTATACTTCATCTGGAAACTTTACAGTTACTCTAATAGCTTATAATCCATCTACTTGTATTACTTCAGACACAACTCAAGTTGTTGTTTCTATCAATCAGCCCATTGTTACGGTAACAACTAATCCAACAGGGGGAAGTATTTGTAATGGGAATAGTGTAACACTAACTGCTAGTGGTGCTAATGCCTATTCTTGGACATATGGAGCAAATTCTTATAATGGTAATCCTCTTACTGATAATCCTTCTATCACAACAAATTATAAAGTTGTTGGAACAGATTTAACAGGGTGTAAAGATTCTGTAATTACAACGATTACAGTTGATGCTCCTCCAACGTTGGCGAATGCAGGAGTTGATTCAATAATTTGTTCAGATATAACTTCATTTACGATGTATGGAAATTCTCCATCTGTCGGAACAGGGAATTGGACTTTAGTTTCAGGGGCGGGAACAATTACTAATCCATCTTCTCCTACTACAACAGTTACAAATTTAGGTATTGGTAATAATGTTTTTGAATGGACAATTTCTAACGGAAGTTGTACGGCTTCTTCTGATCAGATGATAATTACGGTTAATCAAGTTCCTGCTACTCCATTAGCTACTAGTAATTCTCCAATTTGTTCCGGGTCAGGAACGCTTAATTTATCAGCGAGTAATGAAGCAGGGGCAATATACTCTTGGTCAGGTCCTAATGGTTTTACATCTTCGGTTCAAAACCCTAGCATACCTTCTGCGACAGTTGCTGACTCAGGAACTTATAGTGTAACAACTACAGTTTCAGGTTGTATGAGTTCTCCGGGAACGGTGTCTGTTGTTGTTTCGGCTTGTCCGCCTTCAGCAAATGATGATGTGTCAGGAACAAATTTAGTGGAGGACGGAGCTAACGGAACAATCGATATTATTTCTAATGATACAGATACAGATGGAACACCTTCAGCACCAACGAATGGAGCAGGTCAATATGTTGTTGATTTAGATCCTTCAACACCTGGTATTCAGACGAGCTTTTCAGACGCGACTGGTACATGGACTTATGACCCTTCAACAGGAAATGTTACTTTTAATCCAGCTAATAATTACAATGGAACGGCTACGATTACCTATGAGTTAACAGATCCTGAGGGTAATTCTGATCAAGGGAATATTACTTTTGTTGTTGACCCAGTCAATGATGCACCAAGTCAAGGGAATGAAAGTATAACGGTACAAGAAGATGAAACGAACCCAACAACGGTAGATGTAACCGGAAACAATGTTGACCCTGACGGAACAACCGTAACATTCAGCGGTGTGGTTAGTACGACAGGCGGAGGAACGGTAACCGATAACGGCGACGGAACAGTAGATTATGTGCCTGCACCAAACTTCAACGGAGTCGATACAGTAGTTTATACAGTTTGTGATAACGGAACACCTTTACCGGCTATCTGTGTAAATGACACCTTATTTGTAACGGTAACACCAGTCAATGATCCTCCGATAGTAGATAATGAATATCACACTATATTAGTGGATACTCCGGTTAGTGGAGATTTAACTGATGCCGGAGATTTTGATTTAGATGGTAATCTAGTAGTAACAACAACTCCTCTTGGAGGTCCTAATAATGGTAGTATTGTCATTAATCCTGATGGTTCATATACTTATACTCCAAATTCAGGTTTTGTTGGTAATGATACGATTATTGTTGAGATCTGCGATGATGGAACTCCTCTACCAATTATATGTACTACCGATACTATATTTATAATAGTTAACTCTTGTGATGTGGCAGATCCTTTATCGGATTGTGATGGTGATGGTGTAACTAATGGACAAGAACTTACAGATAATACAGATCCTCTTAATTCATGTGATTTCGTTGTGGGGAGTATTTCGACAACACCTGATATGAATTGGATGTCTTCTGATTGTGATGGAGACGGTGTTACAAATGGAGATGAATATGGGGGTACAGATGGAGATCCTTTGACCACCAATGATAACACAAATCCTCAAGATGATTGCGATTATAATAGTGCTCAGATTACTGTTGTTGTTTCATCTACGGCAGATTGTGATGGAGATGGAGTAACGAATGCTGATGAAATATTAGATAATACAGAACCGTTTAATCCTTGTGATTATCAAATAACTAGTGTTACGCTCGGACAAGGTGGTAATTGGAATTTAGCTGATTGTGATGGTGATGGGGTAACGAATGCCGATGAAGAATTAGATAATACAAATCCATTTGATCCTTGTGATTTAATTGTTGCATCTCAGACGGTAACACCGAGTTCAACATGGTTAACATCGGACTGTGATGGTGATGGTGTAGATAACGGAACCGAAGTGAATGGAACAACAGATCCTTTTGCTCCATGTGATCCGGTTCAGGCACCTGGATATACCGGATATGATGCAGGTAATCCTGTTTGGGCAAATGCAGATTGTGATGGCGATGGTGAATTAAACGGGGATGAAATATCTGCTAATATTCCTTCTGATCCGTATTGTGATAATTCGACTATTACCAATCCTATGGGGATTTGTTGTGATCCTACGGATATGACGTTAGATTGTGATGGTGACGGAGTAACAAATGGAGATGAAATAACGGATAATACAAATCCTAATGATCCTTGTGATTTTATTTTGGCGAGTGTAACATTATCTCCGGATGCAGATTGGTTGACGTCGGATTGTGATGGCGATGGTGTTACCAATGGAGATGAAATTGTTGGAGTTGATCCAATGACTCAAGGAGATGAAACCAATCCATTGGATGAATGTGATTTTAATGTTTCACAAATAACACTTCCAATTAGTTCAAGTGCAGATTGTGATGGTGATGGAGTAACAAATGCGGATGAAATAACTGATGGCACAGACCCTTTTAATCCATGCGAATATAATACTGTTAGCGTCTCAGTAGCTCAATCTTCAGTTTGGAATACGCTAGATTGTGATGGTGATGGTGTGATTAATGTTGATGAAATAAACGGAATAGATGGAGATTCGTTAACAACTAATGATAATACTGATCCAAATGACCCCTGTTCATATAATGCAGGGCAAATTACTGTGGTAGTAACTTCTCAGGCTGATTGCGATGGAGATGGGGTAACGAATGCTGATGAGATTGCCGATGGAACAGATCCATTTAATCCTTGTGATTTGGTTTTAGCAAGTCAAACAGTAGTGCCTTCAACCGTGTGGTACGAAACGGATTGTGATAATGATGGGTTGACTAACGAGGAAGAAGTTTCAGGAATAGATAATGGAACGACACCAGATAATCCAAATGGTAATATAACAGACCCATTAAATCCGGATACGGATGGAGATGGTGTTACAGATGGAACAGAAGGTACAGACAATACAAATCCAAATGATCCTTGTGAATATTTAGTGGGAAGTGTTACTTTACCTCAAGGAGGAGATTGGTTAACTTCAGATTGTGATGGAGATGGTGTTTCAAATGGTCAAGAGATAACAGATAGTACGGATGTGAGTAATCCTTGTGATTTGATTGTTGCGAATCAGGATGTAACTCCTGATACGACTTGGTTGAATAATGATTGTGATAATGATGGATTGACGAATGGGGAAGAAACAACGGGAGTTGATGACCCTAATACACCGGATAATCCAAATGGTAATATAACAGATCCATTAAATCCGGATACGGATGGTGATGGTGTTACCGATGGAGTAGAATCTGTTGATGGAACAAATCCAAATGATCCTTGTGATTTGATTTTAGCCAATCAAAATGTTACACCAAACCAAGATTGGAATGATAATGACTGTGATAATGATGGGTTGACAAATGGAGAAGAGACTTCGGGTATAGACAATCCTCTTACCTCAGCTAATCCTAATGGAGGCATAACAGATCCATTTGATGCGGATACGGATGGAGATGGTGTGATAGATGGAACAGAAGCAAATGATGAAACAAATCCAAATGATCCA
Source organism: Flavobacteriales bacterium (assembly GCA_026993705.1). Taxonomy (GTDB): domain Bacteria; phylum Bacteroidota; class Bacteroidia; order Flavobacteriales_D; family Parvicellaceae; genus S010-51. Next base: position 8,296 of record JALWSJ010000233.1, on the reverse strand, counting down.
TGTTCGTTTAATGATGCAAGTATAACATTAGAAATAACTGCAGATGCTCCTTGTCAAATTTCAATTCCTGAAGGATTTTCGCCAAATGGAGATGGAGTAAATGATTTATTTGTTATCGAAGGGTTAGAAAAATATGACCAAGTTAAATTGGTTATATTGAATAGATGGGGAAATAAAGTTTATGAAAGTAATGCGTATAAGAATGATTGGGATGGAACAAATAAATTTGGATTGACAGTTGGTGGAAAGAAATTGCCGACTTCAACATATTTCTATATCGTTGATTTAGGAGATGGTTCTAAGCCGATTAAAGGCTATGTTTATTTGAGTAGGTAAGGTGTTTGATTAAGTGAATAACAGGAAGGCTTGGTAGATTAATCTATCAAGCCTTTTTTTGTAGTGCAGATACATTATTTTGTTGGCATCTTTACTTCATACATGCATTAGGGATTGTATCCCTAACACGAGCAAAATAGATGGTCTAAAGCGTTTTTTGATTCCTTAGGATTCTTCATAAAAATTTTGCATAGCTGGTGCTATGCAAAATTTTTATTCATCGTCTAAGAACCCAAAAATTCATTTTCTATCCGCCAATTTCACTCGCGTTAGGGATAGAACGGCATGTTTGAACTCCTTTTGTGTTGTTGCACTTATGCAACACAAAAGAGTGAGTAGTGATAGCCCGACCCCAATCTACAAAACAAACGTTTCGCGTGAGCGATATGTTTGTTTTGTAGATTGGGGGAACGCCAAAAAAATAAGATTTTAAAATCAAATAGCATACAATTTCTTCTGAATTTAATATGTTGGAAAATAGATAATATAATGTTTAAATGTAATAATTAAAAAGGAGTGGGATATTTGGGCATTCCCCCAATTTTCTAAAGAAACATATCGCTCTCGCTCAACGTTTCTTTAGAAAATTGGGGTCGGGCTATCACTACTCGCTTTTTTTGCTTGCAAACAGCAAGCAAGCAAAAAAGAGCTCAAACACGCGTTCTATCCCTAACGCTGGATAGGTGAGTGCAAAGAAAACGGAGTTTAGTTTTCTTAGACGATGAAAAATTATTTTGCATAGCTCCAGCTATGGAAAAGAATTTTGAAGAAGTATAAGGAAAATAAAAACGTTTTATTGTGCTCAGATGTCCCGTGTTAGGGATTCCAACTAACGTAAAAATATAACATTGATAATCAATCGATTATAAAATAGCTGATATTTTTACGTTAGCTCAAAAACTCAACTGTTTTTCACAGTCGCTTAATAATCCCTAACGCAAAAGTGCAATTAAGGGATTGTAATTAATTAAAAAAATAAGTTTATCAATACGCACAAATAATTATCTTTGTTTGCTTACTAAAAAAAACACTAAAATGGTATACAATAATATATTATTCGAGGTAAAAGATGCAATAGCATATATTACCATTAACCGTCCAAAACAATTAAATGCTCTAAACAAAGAAACCATAGATGAACTAAATCAAGCGTTTACCAATGTAGAAGAAGACGGAGTAATACGAGTAGTTATTTTGACAGGGAGTGAAGAAAAAGCCTTTGTCGCCGGAGCTGATATAAAAGAGTTTGCAAGTTTCTCTGTAGAAGAAGGGAAGTTGCTTTCGGCAGAGGGACACCAAAAATTATTTAATTTAGTAGAGAATCTTTCAAAACCAGTCATTGCAGCAATCAATGGATTTGCTCTTGGTGGAGGCTTAGAGCTGGCAATGGCGTCGCATATTCGTTTAGCATCCGAACATGCCAAAATGGGATTGCCTGAGGTTTCTTTGGGCGTAATACCAGGTTATGGCGGAACACAGCGTTTAGCTCAGTTAGTAGGAAAAGGAAAGGCATTTGAAATGATAACCACTGCTTCAATGATAGATGCAAACGATGCGTACAAATGGGGTCTAGTCAATCACGTGGTAAATGCAGAAGAGTTAATTCCTGCCTGTGAAAAAATAGCCGGTAAAATTGTAAAAAACTCACCTAAAGCAATCAGTAGTGCAATTGTTGCCGTTAACGCACAGTTTCGAGAAGGTATCGACGGTTTTGTTACAGAAATTACCGAGTTTGGTAAGTGTTTCGGTACAGAAGACTTTAAAGAAGGTACATCAGCCTTTATGGAGAAAAGAAAGCCGGTCTTTTCAGGAAAATAAACAGATTAAAGTTTGGAGTAATATCCTAGAAAAATAATAAAATGAGCAAAAAATATAACGTCTATAACGGTCTAAATCTACCTAATGTAGCTGAAGAGGTATTGGAAAGATGGAAGAAAAACGATACGTTCAAGAAGAGTGTAGAAACTAAAAATCCTGATAAACCTTTCATCTTTTTTGAAGGACCTCCTTCGGCAAACGGATTACCCGGTATTCATCACGTAATCGGTAGAACCGTTAAAGATATTTTTTGCAGATATAAAACCTTAAAAGGTTTTCGCGTTGAGCGAAAAGCAGGTTGGGATACACACGGACTACCCGTAGAGTTGAAGGTTGAAAAAGAATTAGGAATAACCAAAGAAGATATCGGAAAGAAAATTTCTGTAGAAGAGTACAACAAAGCGTGTAGAGAATCAGTAATGCGTTACACCGATGTTTGGAATGACCTTACCAAAAAAATGGGGTATTGGGTAGATATGGAACATCCTTATATCACCTACGAAAACAAATATATGGAGTCGGTTTGGTGGCTGTTGCAACAAATCTACAACAAGGGATTGATGTATAAAGGTTACACCATTCAACCTTATTCACCCAAAGCAGGGACGGGATTGAGCTCTCATGAGATTAATCAACCCGGTTGTTACAAAGATGTAAAGGATACTACGATTGTTGCTCAATTCAAAGCAAAGTCCAATGATGTTCTTCCGGATGATACTTACTTTATTGCATGGACAACTACACCGTGGACATTACCGTCGAATACAGCTTTGGCAGTAGGTCCGAAAATTGATTATGTGTTGGTAGAAACGTTTAATCAATATACGGGAGAGCCAATCAAAATTATTTTGGCAGAAACTTTAGTGGTGAAACAATTATCAGGGAAATACGTTCCTGAAAATGAGGAGTTGTCTATCGATAATTATACATTTGGAGATAAAAAAATACCTTACAGAATAGTAGAAAAATACAAGGGAAAAGATTTAGTAGGAATTAAATACGAACAATTATTACCTTATACTCTTCCTGTAGAAAATCCAGAAGAAGCTTTTCGAGTAATTCCCGGTAATTTTGTAACTACAGAAGATGGTACGGGTATCGTGCATATTGCCCCTACCTTTGGAGCAGATGATGCCCAAGTTGCTAAAGAAGCAGGTGTTCCGCCAATGTTAGTAGAAGATGAAAATGGAAATCTTGTTCCTTTGGTGGATTTACAAGGCAAATTCAGACCTGAAATGGGAGAATTGGCTGGAAAATACGTTAAAAATGAATATTACGAAGAGGGTAGTGTACCCGACAAATCGGTAGATGTAGAAATTGCCATTCGTCTAAAAGAAGAAAATAAAGCCTTTAAGGTAGAAAAACACGAGCACAGTTACCCGCACTGTTGGCGTACCGACAAGCCGGTATTATATTATCCACTTGATAGTTGGTTTATTCGTATTACCGAGGTAAAAGATAGAATGGTTGAGTTGAATAAAACCATCAATTGGAAACCAAAATCTACCGGAGAAGGTCGTTTCGGAAATTGGTTAGAAAATGCCAACGATTGGAATTTATCGCGTTCGCGTTATTGGGGGATTCCTATTCCTGTTTGGCGTACAGAAGATGGAAACGAATCTATCTGCATTGGTTCAGTAAAAGAATTAAAGGATGAAGTAGAAAAATCTATTCAAGCAGGTTTAATGGAAAAGAATCCTTTTGCTCAATTTGACCCTAAAGATATGAGCGATGAAAACTATAATACATTTGATTTACACAAAAGCTATGTAGATGAAGTCGTATTGGTTTCGCCGTCTGGAAAACCGATGAACCGTGAATCTGACTTAATAGATGTTTGGTTTGATTCAGGGTCTATGCCGACTGCTCAACACCATTATCCATTTGAAAACAAGGAGTTAATCGATAAAAAAGGATACGGAATAGCCGATTTTATAGCAGAGGGAGTCGATCAAACCAGAGGATGGTTTTACACCTTGCATGCCATAGCTACTATGGTTTTTGACCGCACAGCCTATAAAAATGTAATCTCAAATGGATTGGTACTGGACAAAAACGGACAGAAAATGTCTAAACGTTTAGGGAATGCAGTTGACCCATTTAAAACATTATCAAAATACGGAGCAGACGCGACTCGTTGGTATATGATAACCAATGCACAGCCTTGGGACAATTTAAAATTTGACGAAGAAGGAATTGTTGAAGTGCAAAGAAAACTTTTTGGAACGTTATACAATACTTACGGTTTCTTTGCTCTCTATGCTAATATTGATGAGTTTACTTATCAAGAGCCACAAGTTTCAACCGAAAAACAATTGGAAATAGACCGTTGGATTATTTCAAAATTAAATACTTTGATAAAAGAAGTAGAGCAGTCGCTTGAAAATTATGAACCAACCAAAGCAGGTAGATTAATTCAAAATTTTGTAACTGACCAATTGAGCAATTGGTACGTTCGTTTATGTAGAAGACGTTTCTGGAAAGGAGAATATTCAGAAGATAAAATTTCAGCATACCAAACACTTTATACTTGTTTGGAAACTGTTGCTATTTTAGCCTCTCCTTTTGCTCCTTTCTATACCGATAAGTTATTTGTAGATTTAAATAAAGTATCGAATAAACATACCGAAGATTCTGTGCATTTGGTTGATTTTCCAACAGCAGATGATAGTAAAATTGACTTGGAATTGGAAGAACGAATGGATATAGCTCAACGCGTGTCTTCTATGGTGCTGAGTATTCGAGCAAAAGAAAAGATTAAAGTAAGACAACCGCTTCAAAAAATAATGATACCCATTTTGGATCAATCGTTTGAAGATAGAATTAGAGCCGTAAAGGATTTAATACTTTCAGAGGTCAATGTCAAAGAAATGGATTTATTAAAAGACACATCAGGTGTTTTGGTTAAAAAGATAAAACCCAACTTTAAAACCATCGGGAAAAAATACGGTAAACTAATGAAATCTATCATGGCAACCGTAGGTGAATTTTCACAAGAAGATATTGCGGAGATTGAAAAAAATAATGGTTGGAAAGGAGAAATTGACGGAACAGTTGTGGAATTGGAATTAAACGATTTTGAAATATCAACCGACGATATTCCCGGTTGGTTGATTACAACTGAAGGAAACCTTACCGTGGCTCTAGATGTTACTATGTCTAAAGAATTGAAAGAAGAAGGAATTGCCCGTGAGTTTGTGAATAGAATTCAAAACCTCAGAAAAGAAAGTGGTTTAGAAGTTGTTGATAAAATACACCTAAAAATAAAGAAAAACGAAGTAGTAGATGATGCTATAAAAAACAATTTAGAGTATATTTGTTCCGAAACATTAGCCGACAAATTAGATTTGGTTGATGAATTGGAGGGTAATCTATTCTCTTTTGAAGTAGAAAAAGGAGTTGAGGCAGAGTTGCAGTTAGAAAAGATTTAATGATTATTTAGAGTAAACAATTTTAAAGATTATGTCAGAAAAAGAAAAAATAAACAGATATAGCGACGAAGATTTAGCTGAATTTAAAGTATTGATAGAAGAAAAGTTAAAAGAAGCAAAAGAAGATTTACACCTTTTACAAGAATCTTTATCACACGAAGGAGACCATGGCACAAATGATACAGGACGTTCATTTAATATGATGGAAGACGGTTCAGAAACAATGATGCGTGAGGAAATGGCTCAGTTAGCAGTTCGTCAAGAAAAATTCGTTAAGAATTTAGAAAACGCACTTCGTAGAATAGAAAACAAAACCTACGGTGTTTGTCGAGTAACCGGTAAGTTGATTCGTAAAGAACGATTAAAATTAGTTCCTCATGCAACGCTAAGTATCGAAGCAAAAAAAATGCAAGATAACAGATAATTCCGACGAATAAATGGATGTAGAAGAAATTCCCAACGTAATGCTCATCATTCTTACCTCTCTAGGGGTGGGATTCTTTTTGGTGGGCGTATTATTGGTGTTCTTTCCTCCTAAAAAAATCAACGGTTTGTATGGGTATAGGACATCACGTTCTATGCAGTCGCAAGAAGCTTGGGATTTTTCTCAAAAGTATTCAACTAAAATAATGTTGATTTTAGGAGTTGTTTATACTTCGATAGGGTTGCTTACTTTACTCTTTCCTAAATTAGATGAAATTACAGCATCTTTAGTGTCGATTACCATAATTTTAGTTGGTGTTTTCTTTATGTTTTACAAAACAGAAAAAGAATTAGCAAAAAGATTCGATGATTAAAAATAAGAGCTTTCAATTAGTCTTACTGACCATTTTTTCGGTATTGTTCATCGATCAATTTGTTAAGATATGGGTGAAATCCCACGCTCTTTTGCATGAAGTCTTAGGAGAATTTGGCTTTATTAAAATTCATTTTATCGAAAATCCGGGAATGGCTTTCGGGATGGCTTTCGGTGGAGAATGGGGAAAAATTTTGTTAAGTTTATTTCGAGTAGTTGCGATTATTGGTTTAGGTTTCCTAATTCGAAATTTAATTGAAAATAAAGCTCCAAAAGGATTGTTGATTTCTATGGCGTTAATTTTTTCCGGAGCTTTGGGAAATATTTTAGATAGTGCTTTCTACGGATTAATGTTTGATAGAGGTACAATTTGGGATCCGATTATTCAAGATTGGTTGGGGTATAGCGGAGTTGCTAAGCTTAATTTTGAAGGATATGCACCTCCCTTGCACGGTTGTGTTGTTGATATGATTCATACAGAGTTTTACTATCCGGATTGGTTTCCTTTTGGATTAGCCGGACAGGAAGTTTTTCCGCCTGTTTTCAATATTGCTGATTCGGCAATTAGCATTGGAATAGCCATTATTGTTCTTTTCAATAAACGATTTTTTGGAGATTCTGAAAATGAATTTGAAATCTTTAAGAGAAAGAAATAACAAATCCATATCGAAGAAATACAAAAAAGTGAATAGGTCAAAAATATTAATCATTTATACAGGAGGTACAATCGGAATGATAACCGATTACGAATCGGGTTCATTAAAACCTTTCGACTTTAACCATATAGAGCAAGAAGTTCCCGAGTTAAAAAAAATACCCTATCAACTTGATACTTTATTTTTTAAAAACCCAATAGATTCATCCAATATGAATCCTCAAGTTTGGGTAAAAACAGCAAAGTTGATTGAAGAACGGTACAATGATTATGATGGTTTTGTCATACTGCACGGCTCTGATACCATGGCTTATTCGGCAAGTGCTCTTAGTTTTATGTTACAAAATTTGGATAAACCTGTAATCTTTACGGGATCACAATTGCCTATTGGAGTAATACGAACAGACGGAAAAGAAAACTTAGTAACAGCAATAGAAATTGCAGGTGCTAAAAAGAATGGTAAGCCAATTGTCCCTGAAGTAGCAATATATTTTGAATATAAATTGTATAGAGGCAACAGAACCACAAAACTTAATGCAGAACATTTTGAGGCTTTTACATCCTTTAATTATCCGATATTAGCCAATGCTGGGATAAATATAGATTATAATTATTCAAAGATTCTAAGGTCTTCATCAGTACCCCTGAAAGTACATTACAATTTTGATACAAATGTTGGGATATTAACTCTATTTCCGGGTATTTCAAAAAAAAATGTAGAACACTTTTTTGCAATGCCTGAATTAAAAGGGGTAGTGCTTCAAACCTTCGGTTCAGGTAATGCTCCAACTGAGCCGTGGTTTATTTCAATCTTAAAAGATGCTATATCTAAGGGCATTACAATCCTGAATATTACACAATGTAAAAAAGGAGAAGTGATTCAAGGACGCTATGAAACAAGTAAAGAATTGGCTAAAGTCGGAATAATAGGAGGAAAGGACCTAACCTTAGAAAGTGCAATAACCAAATTAATGATGCTATTAGCAGAGTATTCGTCTCCTGAAACCATTGCTAAAGAAATAGTAAAATCATATTCCGGGGAAATAAAAGAAGAATAACTTGGGCGTTCCCCTAAAAGCAAAAAAGAGCATATCCTTTCTGGAAACGCTCTTTTTTGCTTTTAGGGTCGGGCTATCAATACTCACTCTTTTGGTTTGTAAGCGTACGGTAAAGTACATGTTATTCGTTATTGAGTTCTTTCCAATTTTGAGGAAATAACTCAAATAATTTATTTGCTTTATGTTCTGGAATACGGTTCAA
>JALWSJ010000232.1 GCA_026993705.1 Flavobacteriales bacterium | reverse complement strand
GATACCGGAGGCTCTATTCGTCAGCCGGCTTCGTATTGCGGAATAGTAGGGTATAAACCTACTTACGGAAGGGTTTCGCGTTATGGTTTATTGGCGTATGCCTCAAGTTTTGATCAAATCGGTCCTTTGGCGAATAACGTTGAAGATATCGCTTTAATTTCCGATGTTATTTCTGGTAAAGATGCTTATGACAGTACTTCTTCTTCGCGGGAATTAGAAAGCTGTACAAAGGCTTTGGAGGAGAACGATAATAAAAAATATAAAATAGCTTACCTGAAAGATTGTTTGGATAGTAGTGGATTGGATACTGAAATAAAAGACCAAACATCTAAGTTGATAGAACAGTTGAAAGAAGACGGGCATACGGTTGAGGGTGTTGATTTTCCGATGTTGGAGTATTTAGTGCCGAATTATTACATTCTAACTACTGCTGAAGCATCTTCAAATTTGGCTCGTTACGATGGTGCTCGTTACGGATATAGAAGTCCGCGTGCAAAGGATATTGAAACCACTTATGTATATTCAAGGTCGGAAGGTTTTGGTGCGGAAGTCAAAAGACGAATTATGTTGGGAACCTTTGTGTTGAGTGCTGGGTATTATGATGCGTACTATACCAAAGGTATGAAAGTAAGACGGTTAATAAAAGAAAAAACCGAAGAAATTTTCAAAGAGTACGACTTTATTTTATTGCCTACTGCACCTACAACAGCTTTTAAAATCGGAGAGAATATAGAAGACCCGATAACGATGTACCTGCAAGATATTTTTACGGTACATGCAAATCTAGCTGGAATACCGGCAATATCATTGCCGTTGGGAGAACACTCAAACGGAATGCCTTTCGGTATGCAATTGATGGCAAAACGATTTGACGATGCAAAACTGTTACAGTTTTCAAACCAACTAATGCACAATCATTGAAGAAAAAACGAGTGAGAAAACGGGATAAAATGTTAGTAAAAGACTTAAGATATTTTTTCTTAGGTCTTTTGTTTGTCGCGGGGAACGTATGGGGGCAAAATGATTCAATCGATGTGGCGGTTGATAGTGCTGTTACAAAGAAAAATGATTTATCTTTTGTAAACGAGTACGACAGCTTGTTTGTCGAACATATCAAAGGCTTGTGGGGAGAAAGAAATGTAAATCCCGAACGATATGAAGGGCATTACGATAGTTTGGAAACAGGTTTGGTGGAGTTTCGCATAAAAGAGTTGAATGAAGTAACCCCTTTCGATTTTAGATTTAATTCGCAGACCAAGGCAATGTTAAATCTGTACATCAACAAACGACGGTATTTAACATCTAAAATGTTGGGCTACAAAGAACTGTATTTCCCTATATTCGAGGAAAAGTTGTTGAAATATAACCTTCCCTTAGAATTAAAATATTTACCGATTGTAGAATCGGCACTCAATCCTCGGGCTCGTTCAAGAGTAGGAGCAGGAGGATTGTGGCAGTTTATGCCACGAACAGGAGAAATATATGGATTAACCATCAATTCTTATGTAGATAAACGTTCAGACCCTTATTTATCAAGCGAAGCTGCATGTAAATATTTAGATTTTTTGCACTCTATTTATAACGATTGGAATTTAGTCTTAGCTGCCTACAATGCGGGGCCTGGAAATGTAAATAAAGCCATTCGACGCTCAGGAGGAAAAACAACATATTGGGAAATCCGAGAATATCTACCACGTGAAACACAAAATTATGTTCCTGCTTTTATAGCCGTAAATTATGTAATGAACTACTACGAACAACACGGTTTAGAACCGATTGATGTTCCTTACTCTCATATAGAATTAGATACCGTACATGTTTGTCAGCGAATAGAATTTGATGTATTGGATGAATGGTTGGGGTACGATGAGTACAAAATATCCGAACTTAATCCAATGTTTGTCAATCGTGTTATCCCCAAGACCAACGACAGTTACAGCCTGGTTTTACCCTTTGATTTGGTTGGAGATTTCATAGAAAACGAAGACAGTATTTACAAGTATTCATCGTTGGAGTACAAACATTATGTAGCACAAAACAAGCTCAAACGAGTACAAACTTATCATGTTGTAAAACAAGGCGAAACCCTTGAAGATGTCGCTAAAAAATACAATTGTTTGCCCGAAGATATCAAAGCATGGAACAACCGTTCAAAGATAAAAATGTACAAAGGCCGAAAACTAATTGTCTTTAAAGAGACCGATTCCGTAGAAGAAGTCAAAAAAGACCAAGAGCGAGCATCGCAACACTCCGTAATGTACACTGTTAAACGAGGCGATACACTTTGGGATATAGCCCAAAAATACAGAGGCGTATCCGTCAACGATATCAAAAGAGCCAACAACGGAATGTCTAGTCGATTAAGGCTAGGGCAAAAGATTAAAATACCTGTAAAATAAGGAGGTTTTGGGCGTTCCCATTACAGCATAAAAAAGCAATGTAGTGTAACGGAATTGCTTTTTACGCTGTAATGGTCGGGCTATCACTACTCACTCTTTTGTGTTGCATAAGTGCAACAACACAAAAGGAGTTCAAACACGCCGTTCTATCCCTAACGCAAGTGAAATTGGTGGATAGAAAGTGAATTTTTGGTTTCTTAGACGATGAATAAAAATTTTGCATAGCACTCGCTATGGAAAATTTTTATGAAGAAGGATAAGGAATTAAAAAACGCTTTATATCGTCTATTTTGCTCGCGTTAGGGATTCCAACTAACGTAAAAATATAACATTGATAATCAATTGATTATAAAACTGCCAATATTTTTACGTTAGCTCAAAAACTCAACTGTTTTTCACAGTCGCTTAATAGTCCCTAACACGAAACAGATGAGTGCAAAGAAAACGGAATTTAGTTTTCTTAGACGATGAATAAAATCTTTGCATAGCCTTAGCTGTGGAAAATTTTATGAAGAAGTATAAGGAATCAAAAAACTCTTTATATCGTCTATTTTGCTCGCGTTAGGGATTCCAACTAACGTAAAAATACAGCATTGAAAATCAATGAATTATGAAATTACCTAAATTTTTACGTTAGCTCAAAAACTCAACTGTTTTTCGCAGTCGCTTAATAGTCCCTAACGCATACATGTTAAGTGATTTTAATTATATAGATTAATTATTAAGAAGTTTTATCATAAAAATCAGAAAAAAATTGTGAATCTCTTTTATATATCTTATTTTAGACTTAAGTTTATCTTCTTAATTATTAACCTATGAAAAAAACACTCATCACCCTAAGTTTATTTACCTCATTGGGAGCCTTGGCTCAAAATGGAGGAATTGCCATTAATAATACTGGAGCTAACCCCAACATTAATGCAATGTTGGATATACAATCTGATGATAAAGGGATACTTATTCCTCGTTTAACTACAGTTGCTAGAAATACCTTAGGTACAGCACTAACCGTAGCCGAAAATGGAATGATGGTTTATGATAAAAACATGAACTTGTTTTTCTATTGGGACGGAACGCAATGGGTACAAGTAGGAAGCGGAGCAGGAGACAACTGGGGAACACAAGTTGTGCAAACTTCGGGAACAAACATCTCAGGTGATGGAACAACGGCTAACCCGCTAACCGTAACCGATGGAGATTCTGACCCTACTAATGAAATAGAGCTTCCTAGCACAGCTACCACAAATCAAGTGCTAACTTGGGATGGGACAAACTGGGTAGCACAAAATGCACCGTCAGGAGCAGATAACTGGGGAACACAAGTTGTACAAACTTCAGGTACTAATATTTCGGGAGATGGAACAACGGCTAATCCATTAACCGTAACCGATGGAGATTCTGACCCAACCAATGAAATAGAATTGCCAACCGGCGGAACAAGCGGACAAGTGCTTTCAACTGACGGAAGCGGAACTTATACGTGGATAAACGATAATGCAGGAACAGACGACCAAAATATTCAAAATCTTGCGTTTGATGCCAATACGAATATCTTAACCGTAGGTATAGAAAATGGAACTTCTCAAACCGTTGATTTAACGGCGTTACTTAACGATGCCGACAGCAATCCCAATAACGAAATACAAGATTTGAGTTTGAATACGACTACAAATATCTTAACGATAACCAATAACGGTACGCCAACGAGTATTGACTTAACCCCTTATTTGGATAATACTGATAATCAAGATTTATCTCTAACAGGAAATACCTTGTCTTTAACCAACGACGGAACACCGGTAGATTTAAGTGGTTATTTAGATAATACCGACAACCAAAATATAAGTGGTTCAGGATTATTAGGAACTATCCTAACTATTGGTATACAAAACGGAACAAACGAAACCGTTGATTTAGCATCACTCACCGATGCAGATTGGTATAAAGTGGGAACTACTTCTGCTCCAGCTAATATCAATGATGACATTTTTACACAAGGGAAAGTGGGGATTGGGATAAATAGTCCTAGTAGTGTTCTTCATGTTGTAAATAATTCAAACAATACAGCGTCCTCAATTGCTAAATTTGAGAGAAGCGGTGTTGGCTCATTGGGGTACATATCTTTATTCTCTGGTGCTTCAGCGGGGGATTATAATGGAATAACTAGTACAGGGGATAAAAGCATTATATTTACAAATGATAATGACCCTATTAATTCATCGAATAATGGGTTGGTTATTGCACCATGGACAAATACTGGTAACGCTAATAATATATCAGGAATTAAAATAATGGAGATTGGAAATATAGGTATAGGAGAAGCAAATCCCTTATCAATATTGCATGTTTCTAAAGACGGAGCAAGTGGAAGTGAAACAAATTTGATAACATTAGACGCCAAAACGGCAGGAGCAAACAGAGGTTTACAAATTAATTGGCGAAACAATGCGGTTGGATATCATTCTTCTATAGTAGGTATAGATGATGGAGGAATGGATGGAAGAATTGAATTTAGAACAAGTAATGATGGAGGTACAACAAATACTCCATTGACACAATCCGATACAAGAATGGTAATTAAACAGGATGGTAATACAGGCATAGGTACAATTAGTCCAGTAGATAAACTTCAAGTAAATGGAAATGTAAGAGTAGGTATAATAAATCCAGCAAATACTGGGAGTTATCCAAATTATGGAAACAGGTTGTATTTTTCAGGTGGAGGGGGGACTTGGCAGTCAGAAAATACGGATTATTTGTGGATATCCAGATATAATCTTGCTACAAACCAGACTCAATTAAGAATAAATATTGGAGATGATCAGTCTGGGGATGATGCTTTACATATAGGTAAAATTATTTCAGGTCAAACTACTTTTACTTCAGATTTTATATTCAAAAATAATGGCATAGCATTAAAGTCTGGTGGGGGTACATGGGCAGCAACTTCTGATAGAAGAACTAAAAAAGATATTAAATCTTTTTCTGATGGGCTAGATGTTTTAACAAAAATAAACCCCGTAACATTTAAATATAACGGTCTCTATAACACTGTTAACGATGGAAAGGATTACGTGGGAATTAT
>JALWSJ010000231.1 GCA_026993705.1 Flavobacteriales bacterium | reverse complement strand
AAAGAAAGATTCAAAAAATCGAAAAAGCCGGTTGTTTTGAGTATGTATCAAAAGCTATGCAGGTTTAGTGCTATGTAGAACTGTATCACGTAGCTTTTGAAACACACAACAAACAAAAGATAATACACATAATCCATCGCAGGGGTCATGCATTCTAAACTTATTATTTGTACTGTTTCCATCACCCCTTTTGATTTCATAGTGTTTTTCTTGTGCTAGAAAGCCATACCTTTAACTTTCCACACACTCTCTTCTTACCAGATATATCCATGACAAAAGACTGATAATCAGTGCTAGTAAAGATATTTAATGCATCTAAGCCATTCCTATTCCTTTATAATCCTTTTCACCACCACGTTATTTTGATTTCTTACTTCAACCAAATAAATACCATTAGCCAATTTTGTTGAATCATCAATTAACTTGATGTTATAAACACCTTTATTTAGTAGCAATTCTTTTTGTAGGATAATCTGTCCAGAAACACCGGTTAAACTTACCCTTACTTTTTGGTCTTGTGTAGAGTTTATACCCAAATACAGGTTGTTATGTATAGGGTTTGGATAAAGCGTAATTGATAAATCTTGATGATTATCTTCAATAGTTGTCCAACCATTTACAACAACATTATGTTTTACCGTATCACTTCCACAGTTTCCGTTCTCAGCAACTAAGGTAACTTCATAAACTCCCAATGATGTATAATTAGCCCAAGGGTTAATGTCGATAGAGGTAAAACCATTTCCAAAATCCCATGAGTAGGAGCTGGCATTACTTGAAGAATTGTTAAAATATGCCGTTGCGTTTGGCAGATACAAAGTATCTTCTACAATAGAAAAACCGGCGGTAGGAGAAGGCGAAATAACAATGTTTATACTTTGAGTGTAGGTATCCGAACCGCCTTGACCGACAGCAACCAAAGAAACCGTATAAGACCCCGAAGCATTGTATTTTACCCATGGGTTAATTTGTGAGCTCGTAGCAGGAGTTCCTCCCTGAAAAGACCATGAAAAAGTAGTTGCATTTGTAGAAGTATTGATAAACTGAATGGAGTCGCCACTGCAAATAACCGTAGAGGCAAGATTGAATCCAGCAATAGGAGCAGTATTTCCTCCTTGTAAGGTTTGTCCATCGGTTGATATTGGTGCAGATTCCAACCCTGCATTGTTTTTAGCTTTAACTGAAACATAATAAGTTGTTCCGCCTACCAGGCTCAAACCTGTATGGGTAACCGAAGTCGATGTCCCGTTACTTGTCCACGAAACAACATCTGTTGCTCCAGCAGTTGTTCCAACCGCATAAGAATATTCTAATAATCCCGAATGAGAATCAGAAGAACCTGTCCAATTCGCACTAATCTGATTCGGTGTATTAAAACTGTTAATGTCAGCATTAGGACCATCATTAATTGTAGCAATATTGGAAGGAGGTGTCCAATCTATATTTTCCTGTTGAGTAGCCACAGTTGACCAATTGTCAGAGCCATCCAAAACAATAGACTCAATCATGCAAGAAGGCGTTGTAGGGTTCACATTCTGATAACGCACTTCCGAAGCAGGATTTCCAATCGTTATACTTACGGTATTCCCCCTGCTTTTATATACTTTTATATTGTCATAATAACCAATACAGTTTCCTGTTCTTAGTGAAACAGCATTTCCGCTTTGCAAAGGAGAACCATCTGTAAATGATAACACTAGAACACCATCGAGAAAGGCTTTTATTTCTCCTGTATTTGGATTATATAGTACTTTAAGATTATACCAGTTATTGGGGTTTAGAGTTATGTTCGTTTCCGTAAGTAAACTCAATGTATTTCCGGAAGCCTTATCTAATCTACATTTACCTTGGTCGGCATACCAATAAATGAGATAAGAGTTATTTCTGTTTGTTTGTGTAGCATCATCACAAAAGAAGTGCATTCCTAAACGACGATTTGTTCCTGTTCCCTCAATCTTTCCCTTCCACTCATATAAATAAGAGTGTTGATTATCCTGCGTTATTGGTGTGCTAAGATTGGTGTTAGCAGAAGATTCATCGGTTTGTTTTAACTCATTGGAAACCACATTCCACGTCCCTGCTTGCGAAGTCCATTCCGAACTAAGCATTCCTGCATCAAATTTGTCATACAAAAAGCCGAAACTAGTATTAGAACGCCATTCCGAACCATCAAAATCAGCAACCAAATAAAGGCTGTCCGATACCGAAACATTATCTTGGTCGGTAAACGTTTCCGTAAAGTTGGTTGTTTTCCATGCTCCCAAAGAATTAATAGTTGTTGTAGGTGTTGAACTTCCTGTTGCACAATTGTAAGTAGCATTAAAACCACCTCGTTGATCTGCTCCATCCGATACAAAACGAAAAGTAACAGCCCCTAAAGAAGATGTGAATGAAGGCGGAATAGACGACCCTGAAAAAGGGCTCCCCGCTATCTGAGGGGACGAAGTATTTGGACCATCATAAATGTATAGTTTATCAAAATTAGGCTCTGTATCAAATGAAGAAAAAGTAAAAGTAAGGCTACCGGCATTAGGCGGTGCGATTGTCCACGTGTAATCTTCATTCGCGTAATAATCCCTTGTAGGTCCTCCAAAATCGTGAATAGAACCCGGGCAAGGTTGTGCAGCACAATCTGTTAGGTAATCCTCGATAGCCGTCCAAAAAGTATTGTAGCCATCATCTTGTCCCAAAGCCCAAATTCCCAAACCAGCAATACCGGTGTTGACGATTAATTCCAATCGTTTTCTAAACCCTGTATCCATAGTTATAAAACATTGACGAGTACCCCCACTGTTAAAAATGAAAATATCGCTGTAACTATCATTTTCAAATTGATGATTAGCTGCAGAATAGTTTCCGCTGGTATTATTCATAACTGTTTTAAACAATTTGGCCGAACCGGTTCCAGTTGTTGAACTAGGTACAGAGGTTGATTGAGTCGGCCATTCCCTACCATAAAACGGTAAACCTAGTACAAGTTTATTTTTTAAACAACCTTTGTGTAAATAGTCTGTAATTGATTTAGACAAGGTATAATTATAATTGCTTCCAAAATGAAACAATGGGTCAGTTGGACCGGCAGTACTACTGCCCGAGTAATAATAATCATACCCCATAATGATAAAATGGTCAACAGCCGAGTTCATAATTCCAAAGTCAAACACATTGTTCCAGTCCACAGCATATAGCACCGTACTTACATCAGAGTTCGGAATCGCTGCGTGAATTTGGTTGGCAAGATCCACCATAAAATTGGCAAAATTTGTTCTTTGGGAAGCCGGTAATCCCTCAAAATCTATATTAACACCGTGAGCTCCTCTGTTCTGCAATAAGGTAATAAGATTATTGATTAAAGTTTGTTGAGCACTAGAACTATTTAAAAATGTTGAATGACTACTAAATAAAGTAACACATAAAGTAACTTTAGTGTTTCCACTATTTAAGGCCGCGGTTACCGCAGAACTTGTTGAAAAATTATGCGTTGTACTAGCGTTCCCTGTTGAAGCATTTAGTTCGTAACTAAAATAACAAAAATGGCTAATTAAGTCCCAATCGTAATTTTGATAAGTGTTCCCGGACCAATACGGATGCCAACCATATACTATTTTTTGTAGATTACACGCTGATTTTTCTCTTGGTGGTTTTGGTGCAGGAGTGGTATTATTTTCGTACCATGTAGCACTTTTTCCTATTGCGTTATACTGTTCTAATTGTTCTTGGTGAATACTTTTGTGTTGCCCAAAAGCTAACGTAGAGAATAAAAGGGTAATGACGAATAATGAATTATTTAAGCTCATTGAATTGATTATAAATTATTATAATTAAGTAGGCTAATTTATAATAATCTATCAAATAATTCAAAATTTTGACGTTTTATTTTATCCCAAATATCTCATTGAGTTCTCTTATTTGTTCAGGGTTACCCAAAACAAATATTTTACTATTAGGAACAATGGCTATATCCTCCGAAGGATTAATGATATAATCTCCTTTGGGTGTTTTATATCCAATTATGTTACACATCGAAAATTGCTGTTTTAAATCGGCAAGCGATTTGAATTTACACCCCTCTGGAACATCTTTAAAATTTACCCCTTCCAAAGTAATCTCATTTTCTCCTTGTATAGAAATTTGATCCAAAAATTCAATTACATCAGGAGTCGATACCATTTGTGCCATGTGCGAGCCTCCCAAAGAATCCGGCATAATAACATTGTTTGCTCCTGCCATTTTTAGTTTCTTTTTTGTTGTGGGTTTAGATGCTCTCGATATGACTTTTAACTTAGGATTGAGTTCTTTTGCGGAAAGCACAACAAATAGATTGTCTGCGTCCGAAGGAAGAGCGGTTATCAGTGCTTTAGCATTTTTTACCCCCGCGTTTAATAAGGTTTTGTCTTCGGTAGCATCACCTTGCAAATAAAGAAATTCACTATCTATTCGAAATTGTTCTACGATAGTAGGGTTATTTTCCAAAACAATAAATTTTTCTCCGTGTAGTTTTAATGTTTCTACAGTCTTTTGACCAACTCTACCGTATCCGCATACAATGATATGGTTGTTTATATTTTCTATTTGTCGCATTGTTTTAAAATCTTTAAAATATTTTCTGTATTCTCCCGATACTACATACGAAGTGATTGACGATACAGCATAGGCAAAAGTACCAAAACTGGTAATAATCAAAAATGCAGTATATAACTTCCCGTTATCTGTTAAAGGATGTACCTCGCCAAATCCTACTGTTGAAACAGTTATAATCGTTTGGTAAAAGGAATCCAACCAACTCCACCCCTCAATTAATCGGTAACTAATTGTACTGCCGACTATAATCAAGATTAGAATGACAAGAGCCAGGTAAATTTTAGAGAATAATCTAAAATTAAGTAACATCCGCATGGTTTACAGCTTTATAATCAGGTTAGAAATTCTTTTGTATGTATTGGTTACTTTGATTGTATGAAGTCCGAAGGAAAAAATAGACAGATGTAATAAATGACTCTCTAATTTCTCTCTGTTTGGAGAAGTAGCCACCTGAGAAAACATGGAAAAAGACCAACCCAATAAGGCTAAAAATACTATAAATTTCATGTGTGTAATTTTGCGTAAAAGTACAACGAACAAAATCAATACGCAAGTTTTTTTAAAAGTCGGTGTTTTGGGTGTTCCCCAATCTGTTAAACAAACATATCGCTCTCGCTCAACGTTTGTTTAACAGATTGGGGTCGGGCTATCACTACTCACTCTTTTGCTCTCGAACAGCGAGAGAGCAAAAGGAGTTCAAACACACCGTTCTATCCCTAACACGATCAAAATCCATATAATACCTTAAATCCGCAAGTGATTTCGTTATGAAAAGTCAAAATGCGTATTAGTATTGGTCTAGCACAGTTTTGAGACACGCAAGCGTAGCCATAGCTACGGTGAGTATCGAAAAACGAGCATTGCCAATAATGATGCGGAGTTTGGCTTTGGAATAGAAGTTCACTTGCGGAT
>JALWSJ010000230.1:4026-5518 GCA_026993705.1 Flavobacteriales bacterium | reverse complement strand
ATCCACTGCATTCTCAATAAACAAATGTAATCATTTTCTTGGAGTAGTTCAGTATAAATTTTAAAGCCTCCTTTATAATTGGACTCCTGAGGGAACGAAACGAGAAACATCTCCCCCATTTCGGTGAATATCCCTGACTATTGTAGAAGATATAGCACTATACTGCGGTTCGGTCAAAAGGAAATAAGTCTCTACGTGATTTTGGAGTAATTTATTCATTTGTGCAATGGTAAATTCGTATTCAAAGTCGGCATTTGAGCGTAAACCTCTTAAAATATATCCTGCGTTTTCTTTGATACAAAAATCTACCGTCAGACCTGTATATGATTTCACTTCAACATTGGGTAAATCTTTAAAAGTATCGATTATCCATTTTTGTTTCTGTTCCAAAGAAAACATTCCTTTTTTTGAAGCATTGACACCAATTGCTACAATTATTTTATCAAATAAACCGGAAGCTCTTCTTACTATGGATTCATGCCCTTTGGTTATCGGGTCAAACGAACCGGGAAATACAGCTATATTTTTCATTCCTATAAAAGTTGTTTGATACAAAAGTACAAGAAAAAGACATTTCTGTGTATTCTTTCTGTTTTTTCAGAATAAACCTTAAATCCGCAAGTGAACTTCTATTACAAAGCCAAACTCCGCTTCATTATTGGCAATGCTCGTTTTTCGATACTCTCCGTAGCTATGGCTACGTTTACGTGTCTCAAAACTGTGCTTGACCAATACTAATGCGTATTTTGACTTTTCATAACGAAATCACTTGCGGATTTAAGGTTAAACAAAAACGCACTACAAAATATCTCTTGTAGTGCGTTTTGTAAAATTTAATTTAAAACCCATTCAGCTTGTTCCGGATTAAGACACTCAGAAGATTTGGTAATAAATGATTTTGAGAAATTTAAAATCGATGTTAACGTACTCTTCTTTAGACCTTGCTCTTTCTTAGTGTTTGAATGTTGTTTTAATTTAATTTTGTTTTTTAAAGTAGTAATTTTACTCATAGGCTTATGAATTTATAATTAAGATTATTTTCATACTGATAACTAATATATTTTTTAATTATTGTGTTCTAAATTAATTTTCGTTCAGGAATTTATAAATAATTGATATAAATTATACATATTGCAAATTAATTTACTTTAAAAATCGTAATTTAGTACCCGATTAATACTACTAAAAGAAAATGAGCAATAAAGAGCATTACGACTTGTGTGTAATTGGTGCAGGACCTGCGGGTTATGCAGCAGCCATGCGAGCAGTTGATTTCGGAAAAAGAGTAATTCTTATAGAAAAAGATAAAGTTGGAGGAGCAGGATTGTATAATGGAGCCCTTTCATCCAAATCGCTTTGGGAGCTTTCGCAGAAAGTGAAGTCTGTAAATGAAACCATCGTTTCTGTGGGAAGAAGAAAATTTGAAATCAGTTGGGAGGAGGCACAAAAAACGGTAAATGAAGCTCTTTTTGATCGAAAATCACAATATTCC
>JALWSJ010000230.1:0-4016 GCA_026993705.1 Flavobacteriales bacterium | reverse complement strand
CAATATTCCTGTCATATGAAATTATTAGAAACAGGTTCTAAAAAGCTATTTCATTATGAAAGAGGATTGGGTAGTTTTATTGATGAAAAGACAATTAAAATTACTAAAAACAACGGTAAAGAAAAAATTATAAATGCTGATTATACGATTATAGCAACCGGAAGCAAACCAAGAAAATTACCGAACACCCCCGTTGATGAGAAAATAATCATGACAAGTGAAGGTATTCATCATATGGATGACTTTCCCAAAAGTTTAGTTATAGTCGGAGCCGGAGTAATTGGTTGTGAATATGCCACTATTTTCTCTAATTTCGGAAAAACAAAAGTTTATTTAATTGACAGAGCCGACCATATTCTTCCTTTTGAAGACGATGACATTTCAGAAATGGTAGAGGGGAATTTGGAAAGACACGGTGTAACTATTCATCATAAAGCACAGCTTGAGCGTTTAAACATCGTAGATGGAGAAGTTGAATATGAACTGTCATACGAAGACGGAAGAAGAGAAGTTTTGCGAGTAGAAAAAGCACTATTATCCATAGGGAGAGAGCTAAACATTAGCGGTTTGAATATGGAAAATGCCGGTGTACAAAAGAGTAAAAGAGGAAGACACATCGGTGATGTAGATACGCAAACCAATATTCCCAATATATATGCGGTTGGAGATGCAAGCGGGAAAATTGCTTTGGTTAACATGGGAGAATTAGAGGGAAGACAGGCTGTGGAAAAAATTTTCGGAAATAAAACAACTCCACTTTCTTATGATAACGTGAGTACAATTATGTTCTTAGAACCAGAAGTTGCTGCCGTTGGTTTAAATGAAAAACAATGCACCGAACGCGGGCTTTCCATAAAAGTAGTAAAATTAGATTTTTCATGTATTGCCCGTGCAATAGCCATGCGTAAAACACAAGGTTTTTTTAAGATTATCGTAACCAATGACGAAAAGATGCAAGTTTTGGGAATGCGTGCTATTGGGGAACACGCTTCCAGTGCTATCCAAGCCGTAGCGTTATTGATAAAAACTAGACAAAGTATAAAACTACTGGCAGATTTGGTACATCCACACCCTTCAATAATAGAAGGTATTCAAGAATGTGTGCGTATGTTGATGAATGAATCGGTATTTAAGTCATCTGTTTTTAAAGATAATTTAAAGGCTTATTCTTGTGTGGATGGAAAATGTACACCATTACAACAAATTAGTAAAGAAGGACTTTTAGAAAGTTCTTGTGATGCAGATAATACTTTTGATTTTACTGAATGAAACAAGTTTTAGTTTTTCTTTTATTATTCGCAATTCAATTAAATTCTTTTGCTCAGGCTGAGAAATATTGGGTTCGCTTTACCGATAAAAAAGGGGTTGATTTTAATCCATATACCTATTTTGACAGTAAAGCGATACAAAGAAGAATTAAAAATAATATTCCTTTAGTAGAAGAAAGTGATAAACCGGTTAATCCTGGCTACTTAAAAACCGTTCGGTCTATCAGTGATTCCGTAACAGGGATAACTAGATGGTTTAATGCTGTTGCTTGCTATCTTACAGAGAAAGAAAAAAGAGAAATACTTAGATTCCCTTTTGTAAAAGATGTAACTCCCATAACAGGAAGGAACAAAATTTTAGAACGTGAGAAATTAAATCAAGTTGAAAAATCTTTATTAACAAGACAAACGTCTTCTTTAGAAGGCAATAAATTTGACTCATTATATACCGGTAGAGGTATTCGTATTTGTATTATTGACGCAGGCTTCCCGGGAGTTAATACCTCAGACTTATTTTTTCATATTCGAGCAAACAATAGAATCATAAAAACATGGGATTTTAAGAAAGATAAACCGGAAGTTTATCGCTTTAACTCTCACGGAACAAGTGTACTATCCTGTATAGCCGGAATCTATAAAGGGCAAAAAATGGGATTGGCTACAGATGCTGAGTTTCTTTTGGCAAGAACAGAACGAACTACCTACGAGGGAATAGCAGAAGAAGAAGATTGGTTGGAAGCTGTAGAATGGGCAGATAGAAATGGAGCAGATATCATAAACAGTTCACTAGGATACACCGAAGCTTCACATTTTGTGGAAGATATGGATGGAAACACAACTGTAATTTCAAGAGCGGCAAACTTAGCGGCTAGAAAAGGAATATTAGTCGTCATAGCAGCCGGTAATGAGGGAGATTCTCCTTGGAAATATGTTGCAGCACCTGCTGATGCAGATAGTGCCTTAACCGTTGGAGGCATTAATCCATGGACGGGATTGCACACTTCTTTCAGTTCGTATGGTCCCAATGCTACGCACAGACTAAAACCAAACGTAAGTGCTTTTGCTCATACTATGGCTTATTCGAGAGTAAAATCTCCGAATGAAGTTATGGGGACTTCTTTTGCGGCACCTTTAATTGCCGGTTTTGCTGCATGTGCTTGGCAAAAAGACACCTCTCTAACCAATATGCAACTTTACAAAGAAATAGAAAAATCAGCTAGTCTTTATCCTTATTATGATTACGCTGTTGGATATGGAATGCCGAAAGCCGGATATTTCACTGATACAATAACTGAAAATACTGAGCCTACGTTTGTTGTTGACAGTAGCGATAAAATCGAATTAAGAATTATTATCAAAGAGAACTATTTTAAAGAAAATAACTGGATAAATACGGTGAGAAGCGGTAAAAACACTTCTTTCTTTCATTTATTTGACCACTTTGATACTAACTCCAGTATTGTACCTGACTCTGACCCAAATGTTTTGTATTTTCACGTAGAAAACCGTTGGGGATACCTGGATTTGTACGAAGTTATTGCGGTCAATAAACGAGAGGTTTTTCGTGTTTTTCATGACCAATATAAAGGTGAAAGAATTAGTTTTCACTATAAGGGATACACCGAAATAATACAACTATAAACATGAAAATTATTTCCATAATCCTATTCTTCATTTTAGCCTTTTCTATTCAAAAGCTATCTGCACAGACGGTGCTACTAAAAAATACAGTACCAAAGAATTTTAAATATTTAGATGACGATAAAGGACCAAACAGACGGCATTATTCATATTCTTATTTTTCTATTGGAGGAATCGTTTCTTCTGACTACTATCCTACTCCAACTTTACAGACCCTTGGAAAATCGTATAAAGTTTCATCCGGTTCAACGGGGAAAATTCAGACAAATCGCTATGTAGGCTTGCTTTGGGATTTTGAAATAGCTTATAAGAGTTTTGCTTTAAGAAATCCAGACTCTACAAATACCATAGAATTTTCACCCGAAATTTCTATTGCCCGGTATAATTTTATCAAAATCAATAATGCTACAGGTATTCAGTTCAACTTTAAACCCAACCGCGGAAATCAATTGGGAACATATTTGTCAATTATGGGGTATTTTGATTATTCTTTTTATTCGCGTTTTATTTCCAAGAGTATGGCTAAATCTGACAAATTCAGCAAAGCTGAAAAAAATTCGTTTAAGAAAATCAGCTATATACGTCCATTTTCATATGGATTAACCGTAAAATTCGGAAAACATATGTGGGACGTATTCGCCAAATATAGATTGTCTGATCTTTTTAAAGATGAACATATAGAACTACCCCGATTGACCATCGGGATAGAATTTCTTATGCATCAAGATGATGAATAATTCAAATCAAAAAGCTGTTGGAGCTTCTTTATATTTTTGCGGAACTGTTCCCGTTAAAGATTTTAAAAACGTTGTAATATCTTTCACTTCATCATCTGAAAGTGTTTTCCCTAATTGAGTCATTGCCATTACTTGAACAGCATCTTCCAAAGAGTTAACACTTCCATCGTGGAAATAAGGAGCTGTTTTCTCAACATTTCGTAAAGAAGGGACTTTAAAAATGAATTTATCCGCCTCGTTTCCGGTAACCAAAAACCGTCCTTCATCTATTTTTTCACTGTTAGTCAATTTCCAATAATCTTTTACTAATCCGAATTTTTGCAGTTTATCGCCTCCTAATAAAACACCTGAATGACAAGCTACACATCCT
>JALWSJ010000229.1:17882-20023 GCA_026993705.1 Flavobacteriales bacterium | reverse complement strand
GGGGAATCGTAAATAATTCAACAAGTTTTCTACCCGATTGGCTTTGGAGCTACACCTACCCAAACAATGTTATACATGAAGGCGTGCTTATTCCCAATTGTACTTATTCCGACTTCTGTAGAGAACTCCCCCAAGGAGTATATCCTACCCCACTTTATGAAGCAATCATTTCCTTTATTTTATTTCTAATACTTTGGAAAATGAAAGACCGCATAAAAACATCGGGGATTATTTTCTTTACTTATGTACTATTCAACGGTATAGAGCGTTTTTTTATTGAAAAAATAAGAGTCAATGCTACCTATGATATTTACGGGTTTCACATTACACAAGCTGAAATCATATCCTTTGTTTTTATACTCACTGGAGTTATCGGCATTCTGTGGTTGAAAAAACAGCGAACTGCTCTTAAAACATAAACTATATTCCGTGTAACTTTAGAGTCTATACATTTATACGCTATGAAGAAAGTTCACTTTATCGCTATAGGAGGTAGTGCTATGCACAACCTAGCTATTGCTCTAAAATTAAAAGGATATCAAGTTACAGGAAGCGATGACGAAATATTTAGTCCTTCCAAAGAACGCTTGAAAAAATACGGATTATTGCCTTCAAAAATAGGATGGAATACCGAAGCAATTTCCACAGATTTAGATAGCGTAATTGTAGGTATGCACGCTCGAAAAGACAATCCCGAATTGCTAAAGGCACAAGAATTAGGGTTGAAAATATTTTCATACCCTGAATATATTTACGAACAAACAAAAGACAAAACAAGAGTAGTTATAGGTGGTAGCCACGGAAAAACGTCTATCACCTCAATGATACTCCACGTTCTTAATAAACTTGGAATCAATCACAACTACATGGTTGGAGCTCAACTAGAAGGTTTTGAGTGTATGGTAAAACTTTCGGAAGATGCTAAAATAGCAGTTCTAGAAGGCGATGAATATTTAAGCTCTCCCATCGATCGAAGACCTAAATTTCATCTTTATCACCCTAATATAGCTTTGCTTAGTGGCATTGCTTGGGATCACATTAATGTATTTCCTACGTTTGAAAATTATGTTGAGCAATTTCAAATCTTTGTCGATAAAATAGAACCCAAAGGAACAATTGTGTACTATGAAGGGGATGAAAATGTAAAAAAAGTAGCAACAAACGCCCGAAAAGATGTAACACAAACACCTTACAACACACCTAAATACACCATAGAAAACGGCACTACTTCTCTACTTTTCGAAAACGAGAAATATCCTCTATTGATTTTTGGTGAACATAATCTTCAAAACCTAAATGGTGCGATGCAGGTCTGCAAAGCATTAGGAATTAAATCGGAAGATTTTCTTCAAGCTATTCAATCATTCAAGGGAGCATCTAAACGATTGGAACTGGTAAAAAAAGATAAACATTTTTCTATGTACAAGGATTTTGCACACTCTCCTTCAAAGTTAAAAGCTACAACACTGGCAGTAAAACAGCAATACCCCAAAAGAGAACTTATCGCTTGTATGGAACTGCATACATTTAGTAGCTTAAATAAAGATTTTTTATCTCAATACAATGGAGCGATGCAAAACGCTGATGTTGCTTTTGTATATTTTAACCCTAAAACTTTAGCACATAAAAAACTAGAAAGCATTACACCTGAAGAAGTTAAAGACGCCTTTGTTACAGACAACATCACCGTCTATACTGATTCAAATAAATTAGTTCAAGACCTCAAAAACATAAATTGGGACAATAAAAATTTATTGATGATGAGTAGCGGTAATTTTGACGGTATTGATTTTGAAAAATTGGGAAAAGAGTTGATGAAAAATTAAATAACTTTCCAATCACTAACAATAGTATAATTAGATTTTGCTTTTTTTAGAAAGACTGAAAGCATGTCTAAATTATGCTTAGAAACCATTTTAGGATGACAAATGAATTGCATATAATCATTATCTTTCAGATAACGATTATATGCATTCATTTTATTAACCGTCAATAATTCAATCGAAACCATTTCATACTGTGAATCATATGGTGAAAGCTTCTTTTCACTGCTTTTAAAAACAGCAGATCTTCCATCCCCTTGATTTCTTCCATAAGGAATTTTCCATAAAATTTTATTGATAAATTTATTTATTAAGGAA
>JALWSJ010000229.1:0-17872 GCA_026993705.1 Flavobacteriales bacterium | reverse complement strand
ACTTGAAATAGGAAACTCTTTATATTTCCCCGTTTCAGATTTTTGAGTAACACAAGAATTAAAATAATAAGGTGTAGAGTTGCATTCTATATTTTCAAAATCGAAACGAAGTGTATTCCCTTCTTTTTTAGCTCCGCCCAAAACAGAAAAATCGGTTGTAACATTATGAGCATCAAACAAAGGAGCAAAAATATCAAAGGGCTGAATACACCATCCTCCAGCCCTGTATGCTTCTATTGTATATCCCAATTTTACATTATTCAATATACTATTCAAAGCTTTTATAGCCTTACTAAAATGATCACTACGTTCTTCATCACTCAATGCATCCATTCTATATTTAGAAACATTAGATAAATCCCACTCATTTACATCGGGTAGATATGTTGCATCTATCCAATGAGGATGAATATGCGGATAAACATAATGCCCTTGCTCAACTAAAGATTCCAATTGTTTTTTTATACCATTATAATCATTTTTAGCTCTATTATGAATCTGAGCCTCCACCTCTAACCTAGATAAAAAAGAGCAATCAACGAAAAAAATACCTTTTACATTATATTTGTTGAGAATAGCTACAAGTCGATTTGTCGGCTCAAGCATACAATTTTTCACATGCCCACTTTTAGCTCCTAAAAACAACTCATAATCAAACGTAAAAAGTATTTGTTTCTCAATCATTTCTTAAAAATCTAAGCCTCCATTTACTTTTATATTAGTCCCTGTAATGTATTCAACATCAATGAACATTTCAATTATTTTAGCAATTTCTTTAACTTTACCAAGTCTTTTCATCGGAATCGTTTTGATGATTCCATTCCTAAATTCTTCAGGAATATCATACGTCAATCCACCATCAAAATATCCTAATTGAATACTATTACAAGTTATCCCTTTTGATGCATTTTCTAAAGCAACAGTTTTAGTCAAACTATCAATAAATCCTTTACATCCAGCATAAATACCAGTACTAACAACAGGAGATTCTGCAAGAATCGAAGAAACCAAAACAATTCTTCCATATTTCTTTTCTCGCATCTTAACCAAAGCATTACTAACTATATTGGATGTTCCTTTTATGTTTATATCGATAAGACGATCTCTCTCTTTGATATTCTCCTTAGAATACTTGTGCATAAAACTATCGTAATTTACACCACTAAAATTTAGGACAATATCAATCTCATTGTGTTGAAAAAAATCAGAAACGGCTTCAAAGTCTTGTATATCTACATCTTTTGAACCTAAAGGAATAACATTATATTTCAATTTTAATTCTTCTACCAATTGAGACCCTAACCCACCTGTTCCTCCAAATAGTGCTATATTTTTTTTCATACTTAATTTACTTTATAGATTGTCTTATCTTGTTTATAAAGCAAATCTAAGGATTTTATTACATCTGCGGCATACATCCACCACAAAAATCCTTGACCAATTTTAGTTTTTTTAGATATACCATTTTGCTCAAAATAATCAGAGAAAAACCGTTCTACCATAGGATCTTTTTCAATTCTAGTTTTATGAAATTCGGGATTATGACAAAAAACAGATAACTCAAGTTCTTCCCCTTGATGATTTTTTATTTTAGCTTTAAAAGGCTCATCCAAATAAACTTTAGGGAACTTCGACAAATGCAAATCCTCGTATGTATGATAAAAAGTAACATTATCATATTTTATACCCAACCCTAAAAGTTTTCCGTTTAACTCTAAAAAACGACCAAAAGGAGTGTTATCTCCAAAATTAGAACCTGCCGTATGATGATCTTTTGTTATATACTCAGCATATTTTCCCCAAGCTGCTACCGAATGCGTAGGATGCAAACTCCTAAAAACATTTTCATTCTTTAAAAAAGCATTCGTTATGGAACCAACTGTAGATGGCGAAGACTTTGGACAAAAAACGGCACCAGACTTAAGCGTTTTTAACATCGACATATCTATCGTAAAAACAGGAAAAATCAAAGTTCCCTCCTCTCCTACCACCTGTTTGAAAGCATCTATAACATCTTGTGGTCCGTTTTGAATATATCCCAAACCTTTAAGAGAAGAATGAATAAAGAGAATATCCCCTTTCTCAATACCCGATTTCTTAAATCCTTTTACCAATTCTTCTTTTGTTAAAACAACAGAATCCTTTTTAAATTGTTTAAATTTCTCTTTTCTTAACTTTGATTTTACTATCTTTTTAATAGGCTGAGGGATTATTTTCTTAATTATCTTAATCATTTGAAGTATTTTATTTATCCCCAAAACTATAATAAAAGACTGATATATTTATCATTTTTACATATAATAATCAACAGCAAGGGAAACACCTTAATCTCCATACATCCGCAAGTAACATTTTATTCTATAGTTTAATAATCCTTAAATCGTAAGTTATTTCATTATAAAAAATCAAAATGTTCATTAGACACCTTTCACAACCTCGCAATAAAAGAATTTAAAAAGGTGATTTACAACTTTGTTAACCGTTCGTTATACTCTTTGTTTGGTGTAATTATTTTAACGATATAAATTCCCGATGGTAAATCTGACACATTTGTGGTGTTATTAACATCGAAAGCACTATATGTACGAACCAATTGACCGCTTAACGAATAAAGAAGAACTTTCTCAATTTTATCATTCACCGATATAGAAAAAGTAGAACGTACTGGATTAGGAAAAAGAGAAAGTTGCTTTTCTTCATTGCTCTTTATAAATGTCGATGTATTATCATAGACATTATTTACATAAAAATCCCTAACTGGACAACCATAACTATCTAGAATATAATAACCTCCTCCAAATTCAAAACTGTAAGATTGAGCAGTTCCAATCGGGAAATAAACAGATTCATATGGAGAATAGCAATCATTTGCAAATGATCCAACAGAAGTATAATTTTCATCATAAACATTGATATCATAACATCCGTAATCAATGTAATTGTAAGGGCTGTAAGGGTATTCAATCATATGAAACTCAATAGAATCACCTACCGTACTCGTTTCAAAATCTGCATTTATATGAAATGGATTATCAAAATTATTATAATCATTATATCCGCAATAATTGTTTTCTATGCAAATGTTGTCTATTGCTGAGTAATAACCTTCGACAATAAAAGAATCAAAAACACCTTCAAGTGTAACTTTTAAGCAATTAGAATTACCTAGCGTATCAACAACAATGTAATTATTATTAGACGTAACGGTGCTCAATGGAGGATTGAAAGCATACAAAGTATCTGTTCCTACATATATGACTAATGAAGTAAAAGCACCATAGTCAAAATCAAAAGTTACTAGCCTATGACCATAAGAATTTGCCATATTTGATAAATCAATCTTAATTTGATAGTTCGAATACAAATAGTTATTTGTCATACAGTTATTACCATTGGAACGAATATCACCGTTATAATACCCCCACGAACCACCAAGTCCAGTGAAATAAAAATCAACATTTTGATCTGAGAACATAAAATGATCTCCTGTTTCGGGTTGACCGCTTGGTGTTGAGTAACTGTAAGTTAATCCTTCAAAATCAATACATGTTTGTTGGGCCGAAAAAAGGAGTGAATAAAAGAAAATTCCGATGAGTAAAGTTATTTTTTTCATAGTAATAGGTTTTATATTCTCTACACTCTAACGAGTTAAAGAAAATAGTGGTTGCCAAGAAGAGTAAAATTATTTACCTATTAAGCCAAGTTTTTTCGTCATTCAAGAAATCAATAATTTTCTTTCTCAACGCTAATTTTACTCGCGTTTAGATTAGCGTTAGGGATAGAACGGCGTGTTTGAGCTCTTTTTTGCTTGCTTGCTGTTTGCAAGCAAAAAAAGCGAGTAGTGATAGCCCGACCATTACGGCGTTAAACTATTTTTGCGTTGGGACGCAAAAATAGTTTTATGCCGTAATGGGAACGCCCAAATGAATAACTTTAATATCTTTGAATCATGAATATACGTAAAGCGGTTACAAAAGATTTTCCTCAGATTTTGGATTTGATAAAAGAATTGGCTGAATTTGAGAATGCTTCACATAAAGTTACCAATACGGTAGCACAAATGATTGAAGAAAAGGATTCTTTTGTGGTGTTTGTTGCTGAAAATAAACATAATGAGATTGTAGGTATTGCTCTTTGTTACGAGGCTTATTCTACTTGGGTGGGAAAATATTTGTTTTTAGAAGATTTGATTGTGAATGAAAAATACAGAGGGAAAGCTATGGGTTCTCTGTTAATTCATGAGGTTTTTAAGATGGCTAAAGAGAGTAAATACAAGCGAGTTCGTTGGCAAGTGCTGAACTGGAACAGCAAGGCTATTGAGTTTTATGAGAAATTGGGTGCTTCGATTGACCGGGAATGGTATAATTGCGATTTTGACGAGGAAAAAATAAATTCTTTGGGATACTAAACCTTTGCTCTATTTGGTAGTCTTACTTGTGTATGAGTAGCATCAACCTGACCGATAAAAATATAATTTCTTCGATTCACAGGAAAGTGTTTGACGAGGCTTTTGACCTTATTGTGGATCAATATCATCAAAAATTGTATTGGCATATTCGCCGAATTGTTTTTTCGCATGATGATGCGAATGACGTGCTTCAAAATACGTTTATCAAGGTGTGGAAAGCGTTGCCTAAATTCAGAGGTGATGCTAAAATTTATACGTGGTTGTTTCGTATTGCTACGAATGAATCTATTACTTTTATCAATAAGCAGAAAGTTCACTTATCCTTTGATGATGTTTCCAGAGGAATCCCCTCTCCTCAACAATTGGGTCTTGATTTAACAGCTTCGGAAATTGAACAAAAACTGGAATCCGCTATTGCTTCTCTCCCTGAAAAACAGCGAATTGTTTTTAACCTCAGGTATTTTGAGGAAATGAAGTATGAAGATATTTCGAAAATTACGGGAACTTCTGTTGGTGGACTAAAAGCGAACTATCATCTTGCGGTTAAGAAAATAGAAGAATCTTTAACTTCCTGAATTTTCTTAATGATGCGAATGTTTTCGTCCTTCTGCATGTGCTTTTTCGTGTAGATAATCGGTATAAAGAATACCTTTTAAATGGTCAACTTCGTGTTGAAAAATAACTGCGGTGAAATCCTCAACCATTTCATAAGTGTGTTCTCCTTTGCTATTATCATACTCTAATAATATGGCATAAGCTCGTACATTTAAAGTATCGGTTCTACCGGGAATGGAAAGGCAACCTTCTTTACAAGGTTGTGTCTTTTTGGTGTATTGTTTTATCACCGGGTTGTAATAGACTTCAAAAGGTTCTCCTTTTTTATCAAAACGTTGTACGCAAATAATATTTTTCAATATCCCGACTTGTGGTGCTGCTATTCCTACACCTAACGCCGAGGTATCTTGTACGGTTGTTACTAATCGCTTTGCAAATAGATTTAAAAGTGTATCTCCTTTTTCAAAGACAACCGGTTGACTTTCCTTTCTCAACAATAATGAATCGTCAAGATTGGTGATTTTTAAAATTCGCATCGGTTTTTCTTCTCCTCCACTTTTTATGAGTGTTGTTTGTTCGAGGGTAAACTCCTCCTTCCCCTTAACTTGACAGGAATTTAGTGCAAACAAAAAAGAAATAAGTACGATAATTTTAGGTACTCTCATTGATATAGGTCAAAACATTATTTTTTGAAAAAATCCGGTTAGGTAATGGAAATCTATACCCATGAAATAAACTATTCCGAAAATTGCTCCTGCAATATGGGCGTCATGAGCGATATTAGTTCTGCCTTTTTTATTGGAATAAGACTCAAATGCCAGATATAAAGCACCAAAAATATAAGCCGGAGTAGGCATGGGAATAAACAACAGCATTAGCGATACTTTCGGATAAAGTAAAATAAAGGCGAATAAAACTGCCGATACTGCACCAGATGCACCTACCGAACGATACATTGGATTATCTGAATGCTTTCTCAATGCCGGCAATGTAGCAAACAAAACCCCTCCAAAGTACAGACCTATATAATACAAATCGCCTAAAAGCCTACCATAAACACCTACAAGAAAATCTTCAATATAGCTACCGAAATTATACAGAACATACATATTGAAAAACAAGTGTAGATAATCCGCATGTACAAAAGCGTGCCCGATTATACGCCACCACTCTCCTCTTTTTGTTACGAGATACGGAGAAAAATAAAGCTTTGATTGCAACTCTTCATTATTAAACGCACTAAACGAAATCAAAACGGTAACTGCTATAATGACTAGATTAATGGATAACATAGTCTAAATTATTTTGCAGGAACTAAATGAATATCTTTATTCAAATAATTTTTGAACGAAGCTTTATCTAATATTTCTATCTCCTGTTCTTGCATTTCATAACCGTCTGCCTCAACATACATAATATACTTTCCCGGAGGCAAAATCATTACATATCTCAATGTGCGTTCATCCGGTTGATAATCTCCATATACATCATCTGTTTCCGCATCGGCAATCTGAATGAACAAATTGCTGAATTTTGTTTTGCCGTCTTCAGCAATTATTTTCCCTGAAACTGCGGTATAATTTGGTTCTACATCTTCAAAAGTTACACGGTAAATATCCAATCCTCCTTGTCCTTCAGCTCTAAGAGTTGAGATATAACCATATTTACCATTTTCAGACACTCTAAAATTCATATCATCATCCGGAGTATTTATTGGATACCCCATATTTTTTGTTCCTACAAATTTCTTTTTAAAATCATCCCATTTGGCTTTGTAAATATCATATCCTCCCATTCCGGTATGTCCTCGAGAAGAAAAGTAAAGAATTTTATCATCCGGTGATAGGTTAGGAAAATCCTCATCTTGCTTCGTATTAATCGTTGGTCCTAAATTTTGGGCTTCACTCCATTTACCATTGGGTAAACGCTGACACATATAAATATCAACTCCTCCATAACCACCGGGACGATCACTGGCAAAAAAGAAACGACTGTTATCACTAGATATACAACCGGCAATTTCTACATACTTGGAATTTATATTTTTATCTAACTTCACGGGAATACCAAATACCCCGTCCTCTATTTTGCATTCATACAAATCCCCTTCATTATTCACTCCCTCTACATACAGTATAGCTTCTGTTCCCCACGCATTTAAACCAACAACTTCTTCCATTCCATGTGTATTGATTGGCTCAGGTAGTACTTCAGCATCAGTAAACTTTCCGTCTTTTACATACGAGATTAAAATATCAGGTTGAGGAAGTTCATTTTTATCTCCTTCTACTTTATTTCGGTTTGAATTAAAGATAATAAACGATTCATCTATCGGGACAAAAGGGAAATAATCATCATAAGATGAATTTATTGCCTTGCCTAAATTTTCAAATTTCACATTTAGCGGAAATTTAATTAATTCTTTCGCATTTTGACAGTAAGAAATTTGCCTATCCACATCCGTTCTCAAAATATTTGATTTACCGGATAGCTCTAAAAACTTTTTATACGCTTCTATAGCTTTATCAAATTGATAACCTAAGGCATAGGCACGACCTAAAAAATAATAAACATCTTCGGACGCCCCCTTCATTTTCGTTAATTTCTCCAAATAAGGAATAGCAGCAGATTTATCGATATTAGAATTTAGATAACTAATTGCTAAATTATAATTGTATTCAATATTTTCCGGTTCTTGTTCAACCAGTTCTAAATACTCCTCAACTGCTGATTCGTAATCTCCTAAATCGTAGAAATAATGCTTTGCTTTCTTCTTATCTTGAGAGATAGCGAATACAGATAAAAAAAGTAAAGAAAGTAGTAATATTTGTTTTTTCATTGTTTTGTTTATTTTCGGAAAGAACTTGCTTCAATTAAATTACAGAATAACACAAGCAAATATAGTGCTATTTTTCCATTCCTTGTAAAACCCAGGTTATTTTCCCATAGCTCCATAAGCTAAATCCAAGGCTTTCTTTAGTGTTTCTTGTTTACTCAGATACGAATTATCCAATACGATTGCATCATCTGCTTTAACTAAAGGACTTTCTTTTCGGTGAGAATCTTCAAAATCTCTACGTTCCACATTTTCTCTTACCTCTTCCAGTGATACTTTATAACCTTTTTCCAACAACTCTTTATAACGTCTTGCCACTCTTATTTCTTTGTCTGCGGTAATCCACAATTTTAACTCCGCAGTAGGAAAAACAGCCGTTCCTATATCCCTTCCATCCATCACGATGCCTTTATTTTTTCCTAGTTGCTGTTGAAACTCTACCAACTTTTGACGTACTTCTTTGATTTTGCTTACCTCACTTACATTCCTGGATACTTCGATGGTTCGGATAATCTCCTCTACATTTTTACCGTTCAAATAAGTATCTGATTTCCCTGTAGTCGTATTATAATTAAATGAAATATTGATATCCGAAAGGTTATCAATAATTCTTTGAGCATCAAAGGCTTTCCCTTCTTCAATCAATCCATTTTCCATGGCATAATACGTAACCGCCCTATACATTGCTCCTGAATCTATATAAACATATTTAAGAGCTTTAGCTAAAGCCTTTGCCAGTGTACTTTTCCCGCAAGCAGAATGCCCATCAAGTGCTATAATAATATCTTTTTTCATTCCTGTATATAAAAATGGCTGTCCCTCTTACCTTTAGATGAACAGCCAATCTTTTCTTTTCTAATAATATCCTCTTCTTAAAGCTCTTCTACCTCAATCATCTTAAACGGAATATCAATAATTGCTTGATAATCCTCACCGGCTTCAAGCATATCTTCGTCATCTTCTTCGTAATACCAATTGATTTCAATATTAGTATCCGTTAACGTTTCCAATTTTTTAAAAACATCCAAAATACACTTAGAAGAACTCGTATTAAAATACTCCAATTGAACATTTAAAACCGTTTTGTCTTTCGGTGAACTTCCATACTCCTCAATCCAATCCAACAAAGGCTTATAAAACTCTATTGAGTTTTCAGGTATAGATCTCCCTTTTAAAAGTAATCTTCCATCTCCTTTAAATTCTACTGTTGGTGTTTTTGCCGAACCTTCAATTTTTAACTCTTCCATATCTGATTAATACTTATTTATTTTCTTTTATTACTTTAGGTATTTTTACTATCAACGTAAAAAACGAATACTTCTCATCGACTTGGATAAACTTATAATCTAATTTTTGTCCTGATTTTCGAGCTATATCAATAAACCCTAAACCACCACCACCTTTATCACTAATAACACCATTATCTAAGGTCTCTTTGTAAAAACGCTTTAACTCGTCTTTATCCAAGCTATTCACGTGGTCGATTCTAGCTTTTAATTTTGGAACATTTTCAGTGTAAAGATAATTTCCGGAAATGATATGATAGCTATCCGGCAAACGACTGATCATAAAAATAGACGACTTAATGGTGTTTACTTCGTCAGGTGTTCCTTCAACTTCAAAATCGTCAATATGATGATATAAATTCTGTAAAATTTCAACTAATACGTTAAACACTTTTTTTCGCTCTTTAGAAGAATCTTGAAATTCAATCATCCTCATCTCTACAATTTGCAATATAGACGCGAGCAATTCGGACGTGATAGCACCTTTGAAAGAAAGCAAAACTTTGTTGCTCTCCATTTTTTTATATAAGTCATATACGTCCAACATACTAGGTGGTAGTTTTTCTTTGTTTGCAACAAATATAAATAAATAGTTTTATTTAAAAACTTTCTTTATCCTTTTTTTTAAGAACAAGTAATTTAGTCGTTTCAAACCCGTTTTTACAAGGGTAAACTTACTGATTGTTAATTATTTGTTAATTCAAATCAACTCTACGCCTAATAAGTCGTAGTCATATCCTCATCAACACAAATAATATAGTCGCCCTTACCTTTGTTTTCCTCTAATAATTTTTCAATATCTGACTGACTGACAGTGCTGATAGTTTTATATGCTAAATCAGGATTTAACCTTTTCAAATACCACAAAATACCTTCGTAATTATCCGAATGGTAAGCACCGTTGTAATGTATAACCTCAACATTATCATTCGTTTCAAAAGCTTTCTCGTAGGCTTTATAAATAGATTCAGCCATGGTTGCATCTTTTACTGCTTGAGCTTTTGGTAAATTTTCACCCCCGTGTCCACCCATCATCTCCATCATTTTCTGATATCCGGGTAAATTTTTATCGTAAGCGATAGGAAGTTTTGCAATCCATTTTTTTTCATCTTCCGGCAATGAGTCTAACGACTCCAATCCTTTTTTATATACTTGATGTGCGTATCGTCTCGGTACATTAGCTGCAACAAATTCTAATTTATGCTCTTTTGCAAAATCAACCAACGGCGCGTAATCGGTAGTATAATTTGGCCACAAACGAGCCAAAGAATCCAATTGTTTTTCATCTATCTTTCCGCTCAGGTAATCATTTAGCACCTCTTGATTATCCCGTTCCAACATCTCTGCTGCCAAAATCAACTTTTTTTTCTCGGCTAAACTTTTGGTTACTTCATACTGCAACCAGTGTGCTATGGGATTGTTATGCAATTCTCCAAAAAGAACAACATCTGCCTTAGCTAAATCTTTAACCATTTTCTTGTAGGAAACTTTTTTTCCTTTTGCATTATAAATCACAAAGGCTCTATCTTGCCCCAATGTTATATTCACAATAAAGAACAATACGAATACGTGTAATAATTTCATTTTATTTCTGTTTTTTTGTTATTTAGGCGTTCCCTTTTTTTCATAAAAACACTATATAGCTGTCGCTAAACATTGTTTTTGCAAAAAAGGGCGGGCTATCACTACTCACTCTTTTTGCCCTCAAAACGAGGAGGGCAAAAAGGAGTTCAAACACGCCGTTCTATCCCTAACGCGGAAGAAAAAGCGGTAAAAAAGTGTTTTTTTAGTTTCTTATACGATGAAAAACTATTCTGCATAGCCCCAGCTATGGAAAACTTTTTTGAAGAGGTTATTTACAATTTGGGATAAAATGTAAATTACATTGGCATTTTTCCCCCCATTCCTTTGAATTGTTTCATAAGGGTTGCCATATTTTTCTTATTACTCATCAATTTCATCATTTTTCGGGTATCTTCAAACTGTTTCATCAACTTGTTAACTTCCTGCAATGATGTACCGCTTCCTTTTGCTATTCGTTGTTTTCGACTATTGTTTATAATTTTCGGATTACTTTTTTCTTTCAGTGTCATTGAGTTAATAATAGCTTCAATGGGTTTAAACGCGTCATCATTAATATCCACACCTTTCATCATTTTCCCCATACCGGGTATCATTCCAACCAAATCCTTCATGTTTCCCATCTTCTTGATTTGCTGAATCTGCTTATAGAAATCATCAAAATCAAACTGGTTTTTTTGGATACGTTTGTGAATCCTTTTGGCTTCTTCCTCATCAAATTGCTCTTGTGCTCTCTCTACTAAAGAGATAACATCCCCCATTCCTAAGATACGATCCGCCATCCTATCGGGATGAAAAACATCTATCGCTTCCATTTTCTCTCCGGTTCCGATAAACTTAATCGGTTTATCAACTACGGATTTTATAGATATAGCTGCTCCCCCTCTTGTATCTCCGTCTAATTTGGTCAAAACAACCCCATCAAAATCTATTCGCTCGTTAAAGGCTTTTGCCGTATTCACAGCATCCTGACCGGTCATAGCATCTACAACAAACAAGGTCTCTGTCGGATGAATCGTTTCTTTAACCAATGCAATCTCATTCATCATTTGCTCATCCACTGCCAAACGACCTGCTGTATCGACGATTACAACATTGAATCCTTTTTGCCTTGCATAGTCGATGGCATTTTTAGCTATTTGTTCCGGTTTTTTATTTTCTCTCTCCGAATATACCTCTACGCCTATTTGTTCTCCTACAACATGCAATTGGTCAATAGCTGCAGGACGATAGACATCACACGCAACCAAAAGAGGCTTCATGTTCTTTTTGGTTTTTAGATAATTGGCTAATTTCCCTGAGAAGGTTGTTTTACCTGACCCTTGTAACCCTGACATTAAGATGACCGCCGGATTACCTTTTAAATTAATCTCACTGGTTTCTCCTCCCATTAAGTCTTTTAACTCCGAATGGGTAATTTTAATCATTAACTGTCCCGGTGAAATTGAGGTCAACACGTTTTGACCTAAGGCTTTTTCTTTAACCTTATTGGTAAAATCTTTTGCTGTTTTAAAGTTAACATCGGCATCCAACAGTGCTCTTCTAACTTCTTTTAGCGTTTCGGCTACGTTTATTTCGGTTATTTGTCCGTGTCCTTTTAATACTTTAAAGGCTCTGTCGAACTTATCGGATAAATTTTCAAACATATTTTTTTACTATTCTTTGTTGCTTCAAGATGCGAAGATACAAAAAGATTTTTCCTTTCTTTCATTTATTTCAAATTCCGTTTTCTTGTACTTACTTCATTCCACGTTAGGGATTGGAATCCCTAACACGAGCAAAATAGACGGTATAAAGCGTTTTTTGATTCCTTATACTTCTTCATAAAAATTTTCCATAGCGGGTGCTATGTAAAATTTTTATTCATCGTCTAAGAAACCAAAAATTCACTTTCTATCCGCCAATTGCACTCGCGTTAGGGATAGAACGGTGTGTTTGAACTCCTTTTGTGTTGTTGCACTTATGCAACACAAAAGAGTGAGTAGTGATAGCCCGACCATTACGGCGTTGAAAAGTAATGTAGTGCAACGAAATTGCTTTTTTATGCTGTAATGGGAACGCCCAAATTATGCAATTTTTACCACTTCTTGTGTTGTGGTGTATAACAAATATAATTCGGGATTTTCGTAACCTAATTGGGCTAATAGCTCTCCGTATTCTTTGATTTGTTTTTGATGATTTTTTCGTTTTTTACCTGTTTTGTAATCAATGACCGAGGCTTGGTTTCCGTTTATCAGAACTCGATCGGGACGATGGGTTTTACCTGTTTCATCCACTATGGCTTGTTCGTTCATTACTTGTGCGTTAGCGTCAAAAAACCATTTTTTTATTCTTTTATCATGCAAACACTTTTCTAAATCACTCTTGATTTTAGCCTTGAGTTTATCGGATACAATTTGCTTGGTTATTGCTTGCTCAATTACTTCGTCTAATGTTTTATTAGTTGTGATTTGCGACAAAATATAATGTACTGCATTTCCGTATTCTCGCTCATCTATTTCTGTTACGTCGGGTTCTAAGGCATTTTTATCGAGACTCAAAGATAGGTTTCCTCTCCACGTTTTTACCGACGGAGGTTGAGTGTAACTAACGGTAATCTCTTCGTTTTCTTCATTTAAATTCTCGCGACCTCCAAACTCCAGGTAATTTTCCTCCGTGTTATAATCAGGGTGACTCATCACCAGCAAATTTAATTTTTGATAGACGTTACTTGCTGTTTTTTCGGTGGGTTTTCTACTTGAGATAACATACATTCTCTTCCCTGCTCGTGTAAAGGCTACATAAAATAGATTAATATTATCCATTTCGGTCTCCTCTTTTTCTTTTTCATAGACTGAACCTAACCCGTAATTCTCAAGCTCTTCTTTTACGGGCAATACGTACTTAGGCAAACCATAGTCGAGTACTGCTTGCGGTGAAACCCACGCGTAGTCGATAAACTGATTATTCTTGTTCTGCCAATCAGCAAACGGAATGATAACCACCGGAAATTCTAATCCTTTTGATTTATGAATGGTTGTTATTTGAATGGCTGTTTGTTCCCCTCCTCCATTAACGGGGATTTTGTCTTTGCTTTCGTGATAATAGGTAATAAACTCGTTGAGCGAACCGGTATTTTTCTTTGTATAATTCTGTACTGTATTCAACAATTGGTCTATATAAGCGTCAAACCTGTTTAGGCTAAAGATTTCAATCAAGAAGATTAGTTTATCGTATAAATTTAACTTATCGAAGTACGAATAATTAAACGTAGGATATTGTTCTTTTATATACGTTGAAAAATCAATGGTCTTTGTATAATACTCTTTATCTTCTGTCGGCACTCTCCACCTATCGTGAAGGACTGTCAGATGCTCGTCCTCGTTACGCAAAAACCGTAAACATTTAATTATCGACTGTTGATTGTCTCTATTTTGATAATATTCCAAAAACGATACTAAAAAGTTTACTTCTTCTGATTTTCCCAAAACTACACTATCCCCTGAAATTACCGGCATGTTTTTTTCTTCTAAAAATTCGGCTACTTCTCGTCCGTTAGTATTGGTCTTTACGAGTACTGCTATATCCTTATAAGCAAAACCGTCTGAAAGGGTTTCTTTTATGCTTTTGAGCAATTTATCAAAACGTTCTTCTTTTACATCTTCTTTGCTTCCTTGCAAAATATTAAATTGAACGTAACCTTCTTGTTTTTTTATTGCTTGTTGCGTTCCTTTCTCATAGATTTGTTTTATCAACTCCGATGTAGTAACCTTGTTGGCATATCTCTCAAATATCCAATTATTAAACTCTACTATTTTTTTCCATGAGCGGAAATTATTTTCTAAATTCTCAATGGTATGTGTACTCTCAAAGGTTCTATTGATAAATGCTAAATCATGAAAACCTCCATTGACTATTGGTAATTCAACAAACTGTCGTACATCTCCTCCCCGCCAACGATAGATGGCTTGTTTTGCATCCCCCACTATAAGGTTTTTATGACCATTGGCTAATGAGTCGTAAATTAGAGGCACTAGATTATGCCATTGCAATTTTGAGGTATCTTGAAATTCATCTATCAGAAAATATTGGTATCTGTTTCCTATCTTTTCGTAGATAAAAGGTGCCGGTTCATTCCGAACTACCGAACTTATGATTTCGTTAAAATCATTTAAAAACACAATATTACTTTTGTCCTTTATTTCTTGTAATGTTTTCCGTATAGAAGTCAACAAAGAAAAACCGACAAAATTTTTGTTCAATGCAGCTTGCACCTTATACCCCCGTAATAATTCTATTATTTTGATTGAACTTTCACGAAGCTCATCTGCTAATGCCTCTATCGTTTGTTTCTTGGCTTTTAAAGTACCGGAAGCTGACCAAACATCTTTATCCAAAGCTTTCAAAAGAATACTTTCTTTTACTGCAAAATTTCCCTTTGATACTTCCGAAAATACTCTACTAATTCCATTTTTACCACTCGCCAAATCACGAGCCTCAAGCCCTTGTTCGGTCAACCTTTTTACGATACGCTCTCCTTCTGTTATCAATTGAGATTTTAATTGTTGTACCTTCGTTGTAATCTTTTTTTGAATAACTATCAAGTCCGGCAAATCGATTGATTGTAATTCTTCTATCGCTTCTTTTCCTTCTTCTTTCTCCAGAACTTGAGAAAGATTTTGCAACTCTTTCTCTACAGTTCCTTTTTCACTATTATCAATCAATTGCTCGGAAAATCGAATTAGATATTTCGTCAAATCTTTATCTTCTCCTACCTCATCCAAAAGCATCTCTATACTTCTCGAAATAAACAAACTGGTATCGGATTCCAATTCAAAATTCATAGCCAACCCCAATTCTCTAGTAAAAGAACGAATGATTCTATGAATAAACTTGTCAATTGTTAAGACATTGAACTCACCATAATTATGCAAAATATTTTTAAAAATTCGTTTACTCATCCGTCGAACATCCTCTTCGCTAACCGAAAGCTCTGTTAAATAATCTGACATCAAATCCGATTCTTCATCGGAAGCCAACTTCTTAAGTGCTTCTAAAATTCGACTTTTCATTTCATTAGCCGCCTTATTGGTAAATGTTATTGCCAATATTTTTTTAAACAACATTGCATCTTCCGAACGAAGAAGAATCAAGATATATTCTTTCACCAAAGTATAAGTTTTACCCGACCCCGCTGATGAACGATAAATTTTAAAAGGCTTTTCGTTATGCATAATACTTTTTGGTTTGAAACTGCTTAATACCATTTAAACCGACAAACAAGGTTTAAATAAAAACATAGTACTTTCATCCGTTTTTACAAACTACTGGTCATTTTAGTCAATTTATTTTAATCATTTTAAGAACTCTTAGGCAACCCTTTAAGGAATTAGACGTCTGTATAGTGGTAATTTAGAGATTTACTACCTCGATTTTACTGATTTTATATTTTCCTTGTTTTAAAAGAGGGTTTTGGCAAACGTGCTAAAATCCTTTTTTTATATCTATCTTCTTCCAAAGTTTGTACGACACTCACTTTCAGGCAATATTCTAAAACTTAAAATCAAACCATAAAAAGAGTACCAATCTTTAAATTTTGAATTTCCCCGCTGTAATCCTACAATATCATTCCCTCCACTCAATTCTGCTGCTAATTTTCCATTCTCAATCTCCAGTTGATTCAAATCCACATACGTCCCGCTCACATCATCTAAATAATCGGTAAAAGTCTTTCTAATTCCGTATTCCAAATTTAAGGCAAAACGTTTATTTAAATTTACCTTAACCCCCAACCCAACCGGCAAACTTATCTGAGCCGATTTATAATTTTTATTCGGATTCTGCGATGACCCCTGACCTTCCGTCCCTAACGTTTGCAAACTTACCCAATCTCCGTTTCTTTTAGACTGAGGATTCATCTTAAAATAGGTAATCCCAAAAAACAAATAAGGTGTTCCTTTGGTTTTCTTACTACCTATTTCATAAGGCATATAATTAATCTCAAGGATAGGTCCTATTTCAAGAATAGTTGAACGAAAACTTAAATTTGATATTGCATTTCCGGAACCGGAAGCTTCCACCTTGCCATACATTAAATTAGCCCTTAAAACTACTTGCTTATTTTTAAAAGAATAACGATATAACCCACCAAACGAATAGCGATAGTTATTGAAATGCTTATATGGATTTAAATCACCCAAATAATACGCTCCTCCTCCCATCACAGCAAACTCATCAACTTGAGCAACTGAAAAAGCAGAAAGGAACAAGATATATATAGTTACTATAAAACGCATTGGCTAAATATTTACAAGAATCACCCCCCAACAGACCTCATCTAAACTC
Source organism: Flavobacteriales bacterium (assembly GCA_026993705.1). Lineage (GTDB taxonomy): Bacteria > Bacteroidota > Bacteroidia > Flavobacteriales_D > Parvicellaceae > S010-51. The sequence continues at coordinate 882 of JALWSJ010000229.1, read as the reverse complement.
TATTGTAAGCTAAACACTTAAGCCTAACAAATCTTTTAAAGGTTCTGAATTAAAACTTAGGCAAATTAAGCCTACCCCTTAATAACTTATAATTAAGTGTAAATATTGCGAAAGTATAAGAATCATTCGCTTGAGAACTACCCCTTTGCTGTCCGGGTGCTGTCCAACTCGGGTTACCTTCTTCATTTAATGCCGGATTTGCCAGATATTGTTCCATTGGGCTAGCATTAGACTTATCAACGTAAACCGTACTGACATCATCAATATAGTCAGTAAACGTAAACCTCAACCCTACTTCCAGTCCCACACTCCATTGTTTATCAATTGCATATTTTAAACCAACCCCAACAGGCAAGGCAATAGAAAACTTACTATATGCAACACCCTCCGTTTGTAAAGGTCTTAGTGCCACCCATTTACCATCATACTTCGCCTTAGGATTATAGTAAAAACCTCCTATCCCAGCAAACAAGTAAGGACTAAAATGATTTACTCGTTTACCAACAACTCCATTAGAACGGTATAGATGACCAAAATATTCCCTAAAAGGAAAATAATCAACCTGAATCGCTAATTCTGCAATTGGAGAACGAAAACTTAAATTTCTGTTTCTTCGATAAACTTCTTTCGTATAAGCATCACTACCACTCACTTGTCCAAACGTAAAATTGGCACGAACAGCTACATTGGCAGAAAAAAACCTTCTATATCCAATTTGAACAGCAGGTTTAGTTGCTTTAAAATCTATATCTGTAATCCCTTTAATATTATGAGAACCAATTCTATCAGCTCCACCTAACTCACCAAAAAAACTAGCAGCTCCCAAACCAAATGAAAACTCATTGCGAAGGAATTTCCAACTTTGAGCTGAACCTGTTAGGG
>JALWSJ010000228.1 GCA_026993705.1 Flavobacteriales bacterium | reverse complement strand
AAAATTTAATAATGTTTGATTCTAAAGGAGCCATAACAACTGATAGAAAAAACTTAGACAAACAAAAACAACAATTTGCTGTAAAAACTAAAGTTAAAACACTAGAAGAAGCCATGAAAAAAGCCGATGTTTTTTTAGGCTTATCTAAAGGTGGTATCGTCTCAAAAGAAATGATAGCTAGTATGCCTCCAAATCCAATTGTTTTTGCACTGGCAAACCCAACACCGGAAATTTCTTATGATGAGGCTGTTAGTGTTCGTCAAGATATTATCATGGCAACAGGACGCTCTGATAACCCCAATCAAGTCAACAATGTACTTGGATTTCCCTACATATTCCGAGGAGCACTAGATGTCCGTGCAACAGGAATTAACGAAGAAATGAAATTAGCTGCAGTTAAAGCTATTGCTGACTTAGCAAAAGAACCCATCCCGGAAGAAGTTAATGAAGCTTACGATGAAAAAAACATGTCTTTCGATCGAGAGCATATTATACCTATGCCGGTTGATCCAAGATTGATTTACCGAGTAGCACCTGCTGTAGCTCAAGCAGCTATGGATTCAGGTATTGCTCAAGCTCCAATCGAGGATATTGAAAGTTATAAAGACGCGCTCAAAATTCGATTAGGATTAGACAATAAACTCATTAAGAACATTACAGAGAAAGCAAAACGAAACCCTAAACGGGTAGTTTTTGCCGAAGCTGATCATTATAAAATTCTAAAAGCTGCACAGATAGCCAGAGATGAAGGAATTGCTCATCCTATATTATTAGGAAAGCGAAGTAAAATAATGCATCTAATTGAAGAATATAATTTGGATTTAAGCTCTTGCGAAATCATTGACCCTAGAGAAGATAGCGAAGAAGAAAGAAGAAAACGTTTTGCAGAAGTTCTTTTTGAGAAACGGCAACGCAGAGGAATGACTTATTTTGAATGTGTAAAGGCAATGAAGGAAAGAAATTACTTCGGCTCTGCTTTAGTGGAAAATGGAGAAGCCGATGCTTTTATATCCGGCTTGACTAGAAATTATAGAGATACCATTAGACCGGCTTTGCAAGTTATAGGCGTAGATGATGGCGTAAATAAAATAGCAGGAATGTATATTTTAATGACAAAAAAAGGACCATTCTTTTTTGCTGACACAACAGTAAACCCAAATCCTACAGAAAAAGAATTGGAAGATATCACCCTGTTAACAGCTAAAATTGTTCGTCGTTTTAGAGTTCAGCCAAGAATTGCTATGTTATCTTATTCAAATTTTGGTTCATCCGAAGGAGAAGACCCAATAAAAATGAGAAATGTGACTAAGGCTCTACATGAAAAGCATCCTAAATTGATTGTTGATGGAGAAGTTCAAGCGAACTTTGCTCTTAATAAAGAGTTGCTGTCTGATTTCTTCTCCTTCTCTACTCTATCCAACCGTTCAGTAAATACTTTTATATTTCCCAATCTTTCCTCAGGAAATATAGCATATAAATTGATGCAAGAAATGGCTGATGCGGAAGCTATAGGTCCTATTCTTATGGGAATGAAAAAACCTGTACACGTACTACAACTAGGATCTTCTGTCAGAGAGATATTAAATATGATAACGGTAGCAGTAGCTGATGTACAAACGAGAAAGTAAACTAACTATTAATGTTTGAAAAATACGATGTTTGTATTATTGGAAGTGGTGCTGGGGCTGGTCCCGTAGCCTATGAATTGTCCAAAGCAGGTTATAAAGTCATCGTCCTTGAAAAAGGAGCTTGGTTTAAAACTAGCGATTTTACAAAAGACGAAATAACCGCTACACGACGAAGTGTTTATACCCCCAATACAAAAGATGAATATCATATTTTAGAGCAAAAAAAAGGAGACAATTGGAAGTCTAAATCAACACACGTTACAGGCTATGATTTTTGGAACGGAAATATGGTGGGAGGCTCTTCAAATTTAATGAGTGCTTATTTTCATAGAATGAAACCTAAAGATTTCCGATTAAAATCGGAATATGGTGAAGTTGAAGGTGCTAACATTGAAGATTGGGCAATATCTTATGAAGATTTAGAACCTTATTATGAAAAAGTAGAGCGAATAATAGGAGTATCCGGCAAGGTCGTAAAACACCGTCATTTAGAGCCTAGAAGTACACCAGACTTTCCGTTTCCACCACTTAAAGAAAATATTGTTGCTCAATGGATAGATAAGGCATGTAAAAAAGAAGGAGTAGAAGTTTTTCCAACACCAAGAGGGATTCTATCCGAATCTAAAGATTCTAGAAAGTCCTGTTTTTACTCTAATTATTGTGGTAATTACGGTTGTAATTCAGACGCTAAAGGCGGTTCTAGAGTCGCATTGTTAGATGAGGCTATAAAAACAGAAAATTGCACAATATTACCCTTATCAAAAGTATATTACCTCGAAGAAAAAAATTATAAAATTGACAAAGTACATTATTATGATATAAACGGAAATAAGCACTTTATCAAAGCCAAGATAGTTGTAGTAGCTGCACAAGCAATCGAAACTTCGCGATTATTATTAATGAGCAAAAATTCTAATTTTCCGAACGGTCTTTCAAATAACTCGGGACAAGTTGGAAAAAACCTCATTTTCTCAGGTGGCGGAATTGGGAGTGGGACATTTTATGAACAAGATTTATCCCGAGAAGATTTTTTGAGTCTAAAAAAAGAAGGTTTGTGGGTTAACCGAGCCACACAACAATGGTATGAAATAGACGATGAAAAATTTGGTAAAAAAACCAAAGGAGGAACTATTGATTTCATTTTTGAACATGCTAATGGTATAACCAAAGCATTTAACCAAAAATATAATCCAAAAGGCGAATTAGTCTATGGTTCGGAGCTAAAGAAAAAATTAGCAACCTATTTTATACAACGAAAAAAAATAAAATTTGAAATTTTCATAGATTGGACTCCTAATGATAATTGCTTTGTTAGCTTAGATTCCAAAGCTAAAGATAAGTGGGGGGATGCTGTGGCTAAAGTTAGATTAGGTTATCATAATAGGGACTTAAAAATTGGAACTTATATCGCTAATCGAATTGAGCCCATTTTTAAATCTATGGGAATGCGTAACGTACAAACAAATATAACAGGATTTCCTCCTGCTAATTTACAAGCGGGAGGTTGTCGCTTTGGAAATAATCCCAAAACGTCAGTTTTGGATAAAGACTGTCGTTCACACGAGGTGGATAATCTATACATTTCTGATGGTAGTTTTATGCCGACTGGAGGAAGCGTTCCCTTTACTTTTACCATCTATGCTAACTCATTTCGAGTTGCAGAGAAGATTAAAGAACATTTAAATTAAGACCGTCTCAAAACTTATTATACAAAAAACTTCGATAACGCAGAAGATTGAAGTAGAATGAGTTTCTATTCAGTTTTAAAGCAATATTGCAACAATCGTATTTTCTACACCTGCACACAAAGCAATGTTATATCATCTGTAGCGAGAATATCTTTTTTCCAATTTAAGATATAGCTATATAACAATGTTTTATGCTTTTCAAAGGGTTCGTTCTGCAAACTTAACAGAAGGTGTTCTACCCCCTTTCTTTTTAGTTTGACATATCTTTTCTTTTCTTCACTATATCCGAATTGATCATTTAATCCGTCTGAAAACAAATAGATATTATCGTCTTCTTCTACTTTTATTGTGTACAACTCGTAAGGAACTTCTTCTGGATAATGCCCTATTGGATTTCGAGTTCCTCTATATTTAAGTAACTCTCCTTTTCTTACTATGTATAAATCGAGGTTTGCACCAGCATACATCAACTCTTTTTCTTCTTCTTGGTAACGGCAAAGTGCCATATCAAGCATATCGTTTCGTGCTGTTTCTACGTTGGTAGCAAACCTCATTTTTGATTTTAAACGCATCGCTTCCAATAACTTTTCGGGGGTTGAGCCTGGCATATCAAAAATCACTTGAGTTACTGTTTCTATTGACATTACAGAAAGAAATGCTCCAGGAATACCATGCCCCGTACAATCGCCTATACCAAAATATTTATATTCGACTCCTTCTCTCCCCGTTTTATGAGCAAAATAAAAATCTCCACTGACCACATCTTTTGGAAGATACATGAAATAAGATTTATTAAACAATTTGTTTAGCGTTATTTGACTAGGCAACAAAGATGATTGTAACAACATTGCATAATTTAAACTATCAGTAACATCTTTGAGAGTCGAAGAAATAATTCCTTTTTGTTCTTCGATTTGTTTTACATTTCTGTCCGCTTGTATTCTTCTTGCTAATATATCGGCAGTAGCATGTAAATATTGCTCTACAACGTTGTTAAAAGGTTCATTTACCTTAATATACACATTAATAATACCCAATACTTCATTTCTGTTTTTGATAGGAATTACATAATGCCCGTGCGGTTTCATACCCTCTGGTACAATATCATGCTGATGCCCGACCTTATTGCAAAACATATTTTCTTTACTGACCAACACCTTACCACATAAGCACTCTCCTTCCTTGACTATTGCGCAACTTTTCTCTAAAATTTTTGCTCCAATTTGTGTTACTAGCTCTAATTCTCCATTCTCTTTTTTGATAAAAATGACACCTTTTTTATCTAAGCCGAGCTTTTGCACCTTAAGTAATTCTGTTAATACTTCTTTAAACACTTCCTTGAGAGGCAGATCATAGCGAGATGTAATTTGTAGTATTTTAAAGAGATGAGCATGAAACTCCAACTGAGTATTTTTCTTGGACAACGCGAGTGATTTTTGTACTAATGTAAACTCCGCATTTTCTCTTTCTGCAATCGTGTCTAAGTTTACTACCTGTAACAACAAAATACTAACATATATGGTTATAAAAAAGCAGGACAAAAAGAACAACAACAACGGATAATAGGAAACCCCAACTGGTAAATTTTCTAAATCCACTCCCCATAAGTGATGAATATAATCAAAGAAAATAATAGGAATCAATGACCATAAAAAAGAAAAAAACATTTCTTTTTTATGCTTTACACTAAACAAAATAATAGGTGTAAGCAATAATGCCATGGACAATATTCTTGGCGTAAGATACATGATTACATTATTACCAAAACCATTGACTTTTGCTACTACACTTGTAATTACAACGGCATAAACGGGTACTACAGATAGTATATACTTGGCTGTAGTATAATTTTTCTTATAAATAGAATACAAAGAGAAATAAAAGATAACCAGAAAAAAAGCTGGAAGTAAAACCGCATCACGTGCATTGAACCAAATAAAGAAGAGTGAAAAGGTAAAAACTAAAATAACAATGATATTATATAAATACAATATCCCTATCGCTTTTCGTTTTGGGGTAGATAAATTTGGAAGTAAAAAACCTAATAAATTATCTAACATGCAACGAATATATAAGTATTTTTATCAGGAATACAAAAAAACAAATAGAAAATACAAAAAATACTGATAAATAACTATTTATTAACACTTAATTTTATTTTTTGTGCTTATCTAACATGAGTTAGGGATCATTAAAGCGACTGTGAAAAACAGTTGAGTTTTGTTGCTAACGTAAAAAT
>JALWSJ010000227.1 GCA_026993705.1 Flavobacteriales bacterium | reverse complement strand
CAAAGATACAACGGTTTTTCTTTTTCGCAAGTGTTTTTTTGTTTTATTTTTGATTTATTTCATCAAAAAACTATACACTATTGATTAGCAACAAGATAACATCTGTATTTTTTTAGGGAAATTATTTTATTTTGCATTAATGGCTTTTGATTATCTAAAATATTCACAAAAGTTCCTATTTAAAATCCACTTTTGATTTTGTGATATTTCTCAAGGCTAAACAGTAATTCCTTTATATTACCTTAAATCCGCAAGTGAACTTCTATTACAAAGACAAACTCCGCATCATTATTGACAATGCTCGTTTTTCGATACTCACCGTAGCTATGGCTACGCTTGCGTGTCTCAAAACTGTGCTTGACCAATAATAATACGCATTTTGACTATTCATAACGAAATTACTTGCGGATTTAAGGTATTATTAAAAGCGTTCTTTTGTTGCGTTTTATTGTTTTTTTTACACAGAATACCTAGACTATATATAATTATACTTTAAGCCTTAAAAACTAAATTTATTTACTTTACGCCTTAATTTCTTTGTATCTACATATCAACAGTGTTAGGAACTTGCAGTTAATCTAAGCACCATAAAATGTTTTTAGCATCTTTATATTTCATTTCCATTCTGGGCTGCACAAAGAAAACACCCATCATGTAAGAACACTAAATTCCGTTTTCTTTGCAATCACCTGTCTCGTGTTAGGGATAGGAACGGCATCCTTTTGCCCTCCCTCCTTTTGGAGGGCAAAAGATATAGTGGATAGCCCGACCCCATTTCACCCAACAATCGTTTCGCCTGAGCGAAATGTTTGTTTGGTAAAATGGGGGAACACCCTAATTATTTAACAATTTATTCATCCTACGCTTTATAATCTTCATTAAATTTATGTATTTTTGCACTCATGCAACTATCCAATCAACCTGCTGTTATCCTCTTAGAAGACGGAACTGTTTTTAGAGGGTTAGCCTGTGGCAAAATAGGCACTACTACTGGCGAAATTGCCTTTAATACGGGAATGACCGGTTATCAAGAAATTTTTACTGACCCTTCTTACTTCGGACAAATTGTTGTTATGGCGACTTCGCATATTGGGAATTATGGCGTGGAAGCTAACGAGGTGGAGTCTGACGGTTGTAAAATAAAAGGACTGGTAGTGAAGAAGTTTTCTAAGGTTAAGTCTAGATACCGAGAATCGAATACGCTACAAAGTTACTTGGAACGCGATGGTGTTGTCGGAATTATGGATATTGACACACGTGCCTTAGTGAAACACATCCGTGATAATGGGGCTCAGAACGCAATTCTTTCTTCTGAAACTACGGACTTGGAAACATTGAAGAAACAATTGGCTCAAACTCCTTCTATGAAGGGTATGGAATTAGCTTCGAAAGTTTCTACGAAAGAACCTTATTCTGTTGGTGACGAAAACGCTGAAATAAAAATTGCTTTATTGGATTTTGGGGTCAAGCAAAATATTATTCGCTCACTTATAAAGAGAGATTCTTATGTTCGGGTTTTTCCTTACGATACTAATTATAAAGATATTTTGGATTATAACCCCGATGGTATTATGCTTTCTAATGGACCTGGAGACCCTGAACCATTGGCCGAGGTAATTGAAAATGTTGGTCAGTTAGTAGAAACGGGTATTCCTATTTTTGGAATTTGCTTGGGGCATCAAATATTGGCTTTAAGTCAAGGTTTATCAACTGAAAAAATGCACAACGGTCACAGAGGGATTAATCATCCAGTTAAAAACTTAGTAACAGGTAAGAGTGAAATTACCTCACAAAATCATGGGTTTGTTGTTCGTAAAGAAGACGCTTTAAAACACCCGAACATTACCATTACGCACGAACATCTTAATGATGGCACACTTGCGGGGATTAAATTAAACAACAAAAAGGCTTTTTCTGTTCAATACCACCCTGAAGCTTCGCCTGGTCCGCATGATTCGGATTACTTATTCGATGAATTTATAGAAAATATTAAACAATTATAAAACAATATATTATGTCATTTATTGCACAAATAAAAGCTCGTCAAATTCTTGATTCAAGAGGAAACCCTACGGTTGAAGTTGAAGTTTACACAGATGCTGGGGTAGTTGGTAGAGCCGCTGTTCCTTCAGGAGCATCTACAGGAGTTCACGAAGCTGTAGAATTAAGAGATAACGATAAAGGTATTTACGGAGGTAAAGGAGTATTAAAAGCTGTTGACAACGTAAACACCATTCTTAACGATGAATTAAAAGGAGCTTATATTTTTGAGCAAAACCTTATTGACCGCGTGATGATTTCGCTAGACGGTACAGACAACAAAGCTAAACTAGGAGCAAATGCTATTTTGGGTGTTTCTCTAGCGGTTGCTAAAGCCGCTGCTCAAACTTTAGGACAGTCTTTATACCGATATATTGGTGGTGTAAACGCGAATACTTTGCCTGTTCCGATGATGAATATATTGAACGGTGGTTCTCATGCCGACAACAAAATTGATATTCAAGAATTTATGATAATGCCTGTTGGTGCGGAATCGTTTAGCGATGCTTTGCGAATGGGAGCGGAAATTTTCCACACTTTAAAAGGTGTTTTGAAAGATAAAGGAATGAGTACGAATGTAGGTGATGAAGGTGGTTTTGCTCCAAACTTAAGCTCAAATGAAGAAGCTATTGAGGTAGTTATCAATGCTATAGAAAAAGCAGGATATAAACCTGGAGACGATGTTTATATTGCTATTGACGCAGCGGCTTCGGAATTTTACAACAAAGAGGATAAAAAGTATCACTTTGCTTCAACCGGAGAGTCTTTTACTTCGGATGAAATGGTTTTATTCTGGAAAAAATGGGAAGAAAAATATCCTATTTTATCGTTAGAAGACGGCTTGGACGAAGATGATTGGAACGGTTGGAAATACCTTACCGACACATTGGGACATAAAATACAATTGGTTGGAGATGATTTGTTTGTAACTAATGTGGACAGACTACAAAAAGGTATCGATACGGACACTGCAAACTCAATTTTAATCAAACCCAATCAAATCGGAACACTTACAGAAACAATAGATGCTATTAATTTAGCAACTCGTAATCGCTATACTTCAATTATCAGCCACAGAAGTGGTGAAACAGAAGACACTACTATTGCAGATTTGGCTGTTGCCCTTAATACTGGTCAAATAAAAACAGGTTCAGCTTCGAGAACTGATAGAATTGCGAAATACAATCAATTGTTAAGGATTGAGGAGGAATTAGGTCAAATGGCTTACTACCCTGGTAAAGATTTGTTTCGATTTATAAAGTAAAACGAAAATAAATAACACAAAAAAAGGGAGCTAGTCAGCTCCCTTTTTTGTGTTTGTATTTCTGCAAAATTCAAAAAATATATCCAGTTCCATAAAACAATCCCCAAGTATTTACACCGAGAGAATAACTTGTTCCCAAATACATTATGAAATTTTTGTCTTTAACAATTCTAATCCGACTTGAAACCAACGGAGCAAAGGCTATTTGATAATTACTTCTTAAAATAAAGCTGGCCATGGGAGCTACGTTAATTTCCACAACCGAATTATATGGAATATTGAAATCTATAACATTATACTCAATTCCCGAGCCAAGAGTAGAAGCAGCTTTTTCACTGATTAACGTTCCGTTTACGATATATTGTTTACTCTCTGTAGGGAGATTAAAAAACACGGGCACTTTTAAACGCTTTAACGGTCTAAAATCTACAAAAAACAGCATTGAATTAGTCGGAACGACAATATTGTATAACGCCTTTAACTTCTGGGCATAAGCATTAGAAATAAACAACGTAGATTGTCCAAAACTCAATTCAAAATTATGGGCAATCGAATCTACATCTTGTGCTTTGACAAAAGAAAAAAGCAAAAGAAAGAAAACCGATAAAACAATTCTCTTTCCTTGCTTATAAATTGTTTGTAATCTATGCAATAGCATTGATTAAATCTTGTTTCGTAATAATATGATGTTTACCTCCGTCATATTTTACCAATATAGCAGCTGCATTCCCCTTAAATATTTTAGATAAATCATCGATACAAACTTTCTCCTCCACAACAGGAAATGGCTCTTGCATAATGTTCTTAACGGGCAAATCTTTTAATTCTGGATTTTCAACCAAACGGGCAAACAACTGATTGTCGGTAAGCGAACCTACAAACTCACCGTTTTCTACCACAGGAATCTGTGAAATACCATATTGCTTCATTAATATAATAGCTTGAGATACAGGCGTATCAGTAGAAACAGTAACCAAATGTTTACCTTGATGATCTTTAATCAAATCAATCGCACAAGATTTTTCATCTTCCAAAAAACCTCTTTCTCGCATCCAATCATCGTTAAACATCTTACCAACATAACGACTACCATGGTCATGAAATAAAACGACAACCACATCATCTTCTTTTAACTCGTCTTTGAGTTGCAAAACCCCCTTAATAGCCGACCCCGCAGAATTTCCTACAAAAATTCCCTCTTCCTTTGCTAATTTCCTTTGATAAATGGCTGCGTCTTTATCTGTTACCTTCTCAAACTTATCAATAACATCAAAATTTACATTCTTTGGCAAAATATCTTCTCCAATACCTTCTGTTATATAAGGGTAAATTTCATTTTCATCAAAAATACCTGTTTCATGGTATTTTTTAAACACAGAGCCATACGTATCAATACCCCAAATTTTAATATTCGGATTTTTCTCCTTTAAATATTTACCTACCCCCGAGATAGTTCCCCCTGTACCAACACCGACGACAAAATGAGTTATTTTTCCATCGGTCTGCTCCCAGATCTCAGGACCTGTACTTTCATAATGAGCCTTCGTATTAGAAGGATTATCATACTGATTCACATACCAAGAATTTGGAATTTCCTCCGCCAAACGTTTAGATACCGAATAATACGAACGTGGATCATCCGCAGGTACATTCGTTGGGCAAACATGCACCTCAGCACCAACCGCCCTTAAAATATCCATTTTCTCTTTACTCTGCTTATCGCTCAATACACAAATCAACTTATACCCTTTAATAATACACGCTAATGCCAATCCCATTCCAGTATTACCAGACGTACCTTCTATAACTGTCCCACCAGGTTTTAACCGACCATCCGCCTCCGCATCTTCAATCATCTGCAAAGCCATTCTATCTTTTACCGAATTACCAGGGTTAGTCGTTTCAATCTTAGCCAAAACCGTGGCCTTAACATCTTTACAAAGTTTGTTAATCTTAACCAAAGGAGTATTTCCAATCGTTTCAAGGATATTGTTGTAGTATTTCATTGTATATTTTCTTTACGACTAGCAAAGATAACTAACTTCACAAAAGCCCCAAACATAAAGCATAATTTAATTGCAAGTTGGGCGTTCCCATTACGGCATAAAAATATTGTTTCGTTCTCACTACACAATATTTTAACGCCGCAATGGTCGGGCTATCACTACTCACTCTTTTGTGTTGCATAGGTGCAACAATACAAAAGGAGTTCAAACACGCCGTTCTATCCCTAACGCAAGTGGAATGAGTACATAGA
>JALWSJ010000226.1 GCA_026993705.1 Flavobacteriales bacterium | reverse complement strand
TTTTCAAACTTTGTATTTTCAGGTAGTGTTGTTAGGCTATCCAAGTACACATTACCTTGATTTTCAAACTTTGTATTTTCAGGTAGTGTTGTTAGGCTATTCAAGTACACATTACCTTGATTTTCAAACTTTGTATTTTCAGGTAGTGTTGTTAGGCTATTCAAATACACAAAGCCTTGATGGGTTACAAAAAGACCATCACCTTTTTTGTAATATTTGTAGCCTTTTTCTTTTAGTATTTTTATAAAATCGTTCTGTGTCATAATATTTCCTTTTGCGATATAGGAACTTATAAAAAGAGGGAGTGCCAATCGCATTAGACCACTCCTTTTATAAATTGTCTGTAAGCACTTTTTGATAAAATACTTCTGTACTTTAATTAGTGCAACTCGTTTTTGGGTATGTAGATTAATTGTAGTTAGGCTACATACCCACAATAAAACCATCTTCATTATGGCTTTAAAATGGCTTTATGTGGGTACTACTTTAAAATCCTTTTTGCACTATTTAAAGCACATTCTTTCATAAAAGAACCTATTTTATACCCTTTATGCTTTTTATGCTTTTTTTTCTTAGCCAACATAGCACGCTCTATTATTTCGTAATCTTCTTTTGGTATCTTTATACCTATATATTTAGCTTCTTTACCCATGCACACGTTAGGGTTCATGCTTTTATTATATTTTGGTAGATATTCTTCAATATCCTCTCTTTCTTTATCAATAAGTTTATCTTTATCTAAAGGGAAAAATCTAAAATTATTGAATTTTTTTATTTTACCATATAGATGCTGTTGTATTCTATTGCATACGTCAACACTTTGCCCAACATATACAACATCATCATCATACATTAGATGGTACACCGCAGATATTGGTTCAGTATTTGACAGCGTGTACATTTTCTCTCTCATAGTTACTCCATCTTCTACAGACATCTTTTTTATTTTTTTATGCGTTTCTTCTGAAACTTCTATGTGCTTAATCTTTTTAGACATTTATAATCCCTTGTCGTTAAATATACTGTATTATATTAAAAATATACTTTAACAAAACTTAAAGGACTTTAAGTTCTTTAATATTATTTTAAGTTAAATAATCCTATAATGCTCTTAGAGAAACAATTATAAAGGAGTTAAAATGACACAAGAACAGAACTTACAAAACATTCAAGAGTCAAGACTCAATGAGTTTTTAGCAGGTAGAGAGTTAAACGAATTTGAAATGCTAGAAGCAGAAGATAAAATCATATCTTATATTTTAAGCATTGGTGAGCTTCCAAAAGAGGTTGAGCTTGATAGCTTCGAGATAGTTCGCATTGATGAAGCACTCAACGAGTTTGAAATCAAAGCACTTGAAACTTTAATGCAAGATGATAGCAACTACGACTTATCAGAAAAAGACTTTTTTGATAAGTACTTACTTTTAAGTAGCAAGTTAAAGAGTGATAGCGTGTTGAGTCAAGGTGTCAAGCTAGATTTTGCACATATCTTTGCTGCGTAGTTTCATAGAGGGCTAATCATAGCCTTTTGTTGAGTCTATACTCTAAGTTTTTTAACATTCAAACCAAAGATACAGATAGGGTTAAGATATACACATAGTCTGTAAATAAACTATGTGAGAGCTTTTAAAAGTAGTGTGTGTCTGGCAAAAAGGATAAATGCAATGGTACATATCAAATCAAATGAAAATAATATTTAAGTAGTTTGAGGTTTAAAGACAAAGGACAGATACTCGGATGTGTGAGTTAGGCTGAAAGCTGTCAATGTGTAGTTCGACTCTACACCGTACACACTACCTTTAAGGGCTCGCCCCTTACTGTACTAAACATTGAGTTGTTTAGACAGCACAAAAAGTTGGCAACTTATAGCCGTGATATTAGTATGTAGTAGCCTTTGTTATTCACTTTTCAAGGCTACTCAAACCCACACATAACACCACATTCCATTTTGTATCAACGTGAATAAACACCGATACAGTATTTCATATACTCCTTACTTATGAAAAGAACTACCAAACAATTATGTGAGTCACTCCTAAATGAGAGTGCAGCTTGTGGTGTTATGTGTGGGGTTACCACTAAAAGGTGCTAGGAATAGCCAATAATTGATTTATCAAGGGTGTGTGAATTATGTCGATAGGCATACACCCTCTTGATAAGTTCCTAACGACAAAGGAAACAACATGGAAAACATAGCCATATTTGGACTAACTCTAATCACGTTAATAGTAGTGATATATCCAACCAAAAAGAAACCGACAATACAAGAGCAGATAGTGCGAAATTTAACTATGAATTATTGGGATGAAAAATGACTAAAACAGAATTAAGAGAAATAGTAAAGCGTGGAGACTGTATAACTGTCTCGGATTTGGCGGCGGTTTTTAAGGCGCGTAGAGTTTTAAAGGTCGAAAGATGAGTAAAGAAGTATATAAAAAGCTATTTGAGCTTAGAAAGATTATAGGCAAGGTTGCGAAAGGTGCTAATAATCCTTTCTTTAAAACTAAATATGCAGACCTAAACAGCGTTATTGATGCAACAGATGGAGCACTTGAAGAAGTGGGTTTACTATACATAGACAGAGTTTATGATAATACTCTCGTAAGCGAAGTAATTGATATTGATAGCGGGGAAAGCGTCCAAAATGTATCACCACTTATTCTAGGCAAACAAGATATGCAACAGTTAGGGAGTGCAATTACATACGCAAGACGTTATGCTCGTATGACTATGCTAGGGCTTCAATCAGTAGATGATGACGGTGCAAACGCAAGCGGTACAACATTTGCAAAACCAAAACAAATTAAAACCATTAATGAGCTATTACTTGCTACCAAAACAGATACCGTTAAATTCCTGCAATACTTCCACGTAGATGCAGTTAAAAATCTTACGGAACAGGCAGCGAATGCCGCTATAAAAACATTAACACTGAAAAAAGAAAAAGGTGTAAAAGATGAAAAATGACTTAACTACTCACAGAACTTCACTATCTCACACAAACGACATAATCGGCACTTTGGAGTGGAAAATAAAAGTATTGACTGATAGTGAGCTGCCCGTGCAAGAGGGATTAGCCGACTATATAGGATTATCAATTGAAGAGATAGAGATGCAAGAGAGACAGCTCAAAGAGTTGAAAGCACAACTATCTGCAAGAGAAAAAGAACTCAAAGAGCAGAAGCAAAACATATTGCAGGATGGTGCTAAGTTCTTTGAGCAGTACGGCATTGATAGAATGGATGGGAACATGGTCTCATCTGTAACGATTACAAAAGGGAAAGACGCTACAACCAAACAAAAGTTCGTAACTAACCTAACATCCAAAGAAAAAGAAGCACTTATCTATGATGCAGGATTTGGACATTATGAAGATGTGGAAGTGGAAGCGTTGAAACCAAGGCTTAAAATAAACAAAAGAAAAATAATAGTGCCTGAGGTTGAAGAGTGAAAATCAACATCAAGATAGAGGGTGGCGTGATACAATGGCAAAATGCTCCCGATGGTTTCAAAGACGGCGTTTATGAAGTGGAGATTAAAAACACACAAAGTAGAACATCTCAGCAGAACGCTGCATTACATTTGTGGATGACCCAAATCGCTAACACTTTGAACACTGAAAATATCCCAACTACTCAGATATTAAAGGCTGATATTCACTGGGACTTGGAGAAGGTGAAGCACATGATAGTTCGACCACTCATCCAAGCACTATTCGGAACAACTACCACAACCAAATTAAAAAAAGATGATTTTGAGTTGATGATAAACGCGCTAACAAAAATGATGGGACAAAAAGGAATTATCATTCCAGAGTTCCCTAACAATGAGAATAGGCACAAAACAACTAGATACGTTTAGTTGAAATAATTCGCAAAATGGAGATAAAAAGATGAGACCACTAGAAGCAGAGGCAACAATAGGCATTGATGATACTAAGAGTATGAGGGCTTGGTCTCATAAAACTATTTGCGAATTAAAAAAAATAAGAGTTGATTTAGGTCAAGATGGATTTTTAAAAGTTTATTTTGACAATGAGATGATAGCAGAGCCAAGAATTAAGTATGCTCAAAAAATGAAAGTAGGACATGGTGGAAATATTAGATATATAAATGACATTCCCCACAGAAGTTCTATTAATTATGTTTCTGTTCGTACCCAAGAAGGTAAATACTATGTGTCTTTTTTATATGGTAAATTAGGCAGTCATGTTAAGTGCTACAATGGGACTACAGCGGTTAATGAATTTGAAATTTTTGTCGATACAGATAAAAATAGATTTGTGTTTAATATAGTAAAACGAAATGGCGGATGCTTTGACTCTTTTGAGTATATAAAAAAATAATTCTAGGAGAATAAAATGACTTTTGAAAAAGCACAAGATTTTTTAGGTAAGACAGTTGAAGTTGAAGAGAACTCTGAAACTATATGTTTTGTAGGGCACGTTACAGATGTGTCGGAAAATGATGTAGATGGGATTTTGATAAGTGTGTTAGACCAAGAGGATAACACTTGGGATATAGAGGCTAAGTATGTCTCTATATATGAATAATTAGGAGAGATTGAAATGGAGAAACTATACATGAATGGAGTGGTAGCATCAGCGTTTGTAACAATTATTTATTTTGTGCAAATGGTGAATATCTGCCAATTTAAAACTAAAAAAAGTGCTGATGAGTGTAGTCCTACGGTAATTCTTTATGCTATATTAGCGGGAGCTTCATGGTTTGGAGTTATTCTCTCTGTCATATTAGCAATAGATACCTACATGAACTTAAGAGAACTAAAAAAGTCTCAGAAAGAGACTCAAGAAACATTACAATAATTTTTAGGAGCTAGTTGTGGAAGAAGATGAGATACTTGTTGCATACATATACAAAGAAGATGAGCAACAGTTCATCTCTTTGATGATGGAACATGATTGCTGCGACAGTACAGCACTATCGAGACATGGGAATATAAGACTAGTAGATGTTGCCATTGGAGAATATGTTATAGACTGTTTTAATAAGTCAAGCGATAATGGTGTACAAAATGGAATGGGATTTAATAAAACTAAAAAGGGTTCACAAAAACTAAAGTTTTGTTTTTCAACAGCATTTCAAGAAGTATCAGAAACCGAAGCATTGTCTTGGGTATAAAAATAATTTAAGGATTAGAAAATGAAAAAGTTAAGTGTACAAGGACAAAAGGAGAGAAATAAAGATGCTAAACGGATGATGCTATCATGGGTAGCGTTTCTTTTTTCTTTTTGGGTAGGATATATTTTTCTTTCTAGTTTTCCAAAAATAAATGGAGAAATTGGAACATATTATATTATTAGTTGTTTAGGGATATTAGCTATTTGGATACCTTTGAGAGTCAAAATATTCAATGAATATTGGAATAGTGAAGATACATTAAAATAATTTTTTAGGAGAGAAATATGTTATTAGAGTGGATAAAAGTTTCAGTTCATAGGGTACAACACCTCTTTTGACATAGGCTTTGTGAAGAGCTGGCTGAAGATAAATGGACTGTATTTTAGTAGCTTTTTTAGTTACAAAGATGTAGATGTGTTTGCCCTGGTGAAG
>JALWSJ010000225.1 GCA_026993705.1 Flavobacteriales bacterium | reverse complement strand
CAACATAATAACGATATTAGGCTATACTATGAAAGAAGAATAAAAGAAGGAAAGAACAAGATGAGTACACTTAATATTGTTAGAAACAAATTATTATCAAGGATGTTTTCTGTTGTAAAGAGAGGGAATCCGTATGTTGATTTAACTAAATATGCTGCATAGGTATAGACGTATTCAAAACATATTTTTTGAATACTATCCCTCGCTTATCGGGGTGAGTCCCGACTCCCCGAAGGGTCGCCGAAGGCATTGTGCAAGAGGTGTTATTTTTTTAACAAAATAATTTAAATTTTGCTTGTTTTAATCATAGAATACGTTAGGGATAGAAGTGGCATCCTTTTGTGTTGTTGCACATATGCAACACAAAAGATATAACGGATAGCCCGACCATTACAGTGTTAAAAAGTAATGTAGTGCAACGAAATTGCTTTTTTATACTGTAATGGGAACGCTCAAAAACTTAATTAATTCAATAAAAACAGATTAATTTTATATATTTGTTGGTTCATATTTAATTTTTTACTAATAATGCGTATTTTTTATTTAAAAACCTTTTTAGTGGTTTTGTTTTTTTCTTTGTTTGCGGGGATTAGCGGACAGGTCAAAGTTGATTATGTCGATTACAAAGATGTTATAAAAGAGATAGAAGGCAATGTGGAAAGTGAAAATTATGACGCGGCAATAAAGAAACTGGAACAGGTAAATCCTAATGATTCTGTTTATTATAGTTTATTGACTACAATTGCTTATTACTATTTGTTGGACGATAAATATGAGGAGTGTATTAAGGCTTGTGATAAAGGTTTGGCGGGAGACGACCGGTTAGTGGATAAGTATTATTTTTATTTAAACAAGGCTGCTGCCCAGCAAAATTTAGAACTATATGATGAATCCATTGCAACGAATACAGAAGCTTTGAAAAGATATCCTAAGGGATACACCTTTTTGTTTAATCGCTCGATTGATTATGAGAAAAAGGGAGAGCTAAAGAAGGCTACGAAAGATTTAATGGAATCTGTTAAAATTAATCCGTTTTATGTAAAGGCTCATTTGAGATTGGGAAATTTATTTGCAGACCAAAACAAAACCGCTCAAGCTTTGATTTGTTTGGATACTTATTTGATGCTTTCTCCGGATGGAAAGTATTCGGCTGCTGTTTGGGAATTGGCTGAAAATATTGCTGATAGAAGTAATGTCGGGAAATTAAAATCTAAGGTTTCGTTAACTGAAGATGATAGCTATTTTAATGAATTAAATACGTTTTTAAATAGTAAGGTAGCTATTGATAAAAAGTATAAAACTCATAATAAAATTCGTTCGGCTTTAGCTCTTCAAACGCATTTGATATTAGAATATTTAAAAGATAAAAAGATAGGTGCCGGATTTTTTCAAGAGCGGTATGTTCGATTATTTAAGTGGATTCAAGAAACAGGACAGTATAATTCGATGATTTATACGATTCATGTGGATAGTCCGGTTCGTTCATATAAAACGATTGCTTCGAAAAAAATTGCTGTTATTAAAAGTTATGTTGTTAAGTTCTATAAGGAATGGACAAAGATAAATGAGAAAAATAAAGAGTTTTTTAACGGGAAGGAACAAGAAGTGTTCTATGTGTATGACAATCAAGAGTTAGTTGGAGTCATTGAGGACTATAAAGATGGAATGTTAAATGGTTATACGGAGTTATATAGTAAAGATGGGGCAAAAATATCGGAAGGAGTATTTAAGGGTTCGAAGAAAGAAGGTCTGTGGACAATTTATAGAACCAATGGAACGATAAGAAAAAAAGTAGAACTAAAGAACGATTTAAAAGACGGTGTTTTCAGTTTATATAATGTTTGGGGAGTAAAAACACATGAAGCACATTATAAGGAAGATTTAGCAAATGGAGAGGTTAGGAACTATTATAAAGAAGGTTCTTTAAACTCGATTGCTACATATAAAAATGATGAATTAGAGGGTGTTTATACACATTACTTTCATCCTGGTTTAGCTAAAAAGTTTACTGTTAATTATACCGCTGGAAAACTAAATGGCGAATACAAGGAGTATTTTTCTAGCGGACAACTCTATTCTACGGTAAACTTTAAAGACGACTATAAAGAGGGAGAACAAAAAGAATATTTTAGTGACGGGAAGTTATACTCAACAAAATTTTATACAGAAGGTTTATTGGAAGGAGAAGAAGTTGAGTACTTTTATAATGGTAACATCTATAAAAAAGGAACTTGGAAAAATGGTCTTGAAGAGGGAAAATGGGTTTATTATTATAATAATGGTAAAAAAGACAATGAATACACAGCAGAAAAAGGATTGATAAATGGCGAATATCTTTCTTATGACATTGATGGTACGCTGGTTGGTAAATATCAGTACAAGAATGGAAAATTTGTTGGATATAAATTATTTGACAAAGAAGGGAATCAAATAAAAGAAGCAAAAAAACAAAAAGGGAAATTTTATTTTGTGCTAAAATATTCCAACGGAAACACAAGAACGGAAGGCGAATATGATGTAAAAGGAGGAAAAATTGGAATATGGAAATATTATAGAAGAAATGGTACTTTATTAAGCAAAGAAGAATATACAGACGGAAAGCTTAATGGTCAGGATATTAGTTATTTTACAACTGGAGAAAAAGAAGCTGTTACGGATTATAAAGATGGTAAAAAACATGGATACCATGTAGAATATTGGAAAAATGGTTACATCAAATTACAAGGTAATTATAAAGAAGATAAAAAAGTTGGTGAATGGATTTCTTATCATCCAAATGGGAACATTAACGGCTTGAGGTATTTTAGCAATGGTAAACAAACTGGTAAAACAGTTTATTATACCACGGACAAAAAAGTAGCAGAAGAACAATATTTATTTGATGATTTTATCTATAAATATGTCTTGTATAGTGATACGGTTAATCCTCCAAATATATTTGAAATGCCTTTTGATTCCGTCCGAACAGTAGAGCGTAAATATATTGATGGAACACTTCGCTCAAAAGGAACGAAAGTTTACAATACTTACAATGGTCTTTTTCAATACTTTGGAGTAAATGGACAAATAGAAATGGAAGGTAGTTTTGTTTCAGGGAAACGTGATGGAGAATGGAAGTGGTACAACGAAAATGGTACATTAGAACAAACAGGAACGTATGATTTAGGAGATAAGATAGGGAAATGGGTTTCGTATTACGATAACAAACAAATCAATACCATTGAGTTTTATAAAATGGGTAAACAAGACAGTATCGAAATCACTTATAACAAAGAGGGGAAACTTATTAGAGAATCTCAATACTTTGAGGGGGATTATCATGGGTATAGAAAATTTTATAGTGAAGAAGGAAAATTACAATTAGTGAGATATTATGAATACGGCTATTTGGTTGGATGGAGTTATTTGGATAAAAACGGAAAACTTTTGCCTATGATTTCAATAAAGAATGAAACAGCTAAAATAAAATCGTTGTTTGATAATGGTAAAGTTGCTCGTGATTTTGAGGTGGTAAACGGTCAGTTTCATGGGGAATATAAAGAGTATTATTACAGTGGACAACTTTTTGAAATTCAACGTTATAAATATGGAATGGAAACAGGAGAACATATTACCTATTATCCGAATGGAAAAGTTAAACAAAAAGTTACCTATAAAAACGATAATAAAGAAGGGGAAGAAATAGAGTATTACGAAACTGGTACTATAAAAAGAAAAGCGACATATACGGGGGGTGATATATATGGCAAAGAACTTTACTACAACAAGAAAGGGGAGTTAACCAAAACGATATATTATTTTGATGATGCAAAAGTTGGTATGAAGAAAAATTAACAGATGATAAAATTGATAAGTTTACATATTGTATTGTTTTTAGGTGTTTTCGTTTTGGGGCAAGAAGTTCCGCCCGAGGTAAAAACTTATATAAAAAAATATCCGGAAGCACGAGCGGTATCATTAGATGAAGTGTTTGATATTGATATAAATTTAAAAAAGGATAAAATTAACATCTCTGAAAATCAATTTACAGAAACTTTGTATTTGGATGAATCGGCTTCTTATGATTCTGAAGCGTCTATTTCATTTTCTTCTTTTTTTGAGATAAAGAATATTACGGCTAAGTCATACATATATAACGGTGCAAAATACATTCCCAAAAAAGTAACTGATTTTACAATAGGGGATAATTTGTCAGGGGTCTTTCATGACGATCAGAAAACGATAAAATTTATTTATCCCAATTTAGCTAAGGGAGGAAAAAGTTCATTAGAGTTTACGACTTACATCAAAAATCCACGTTTTTTAAAGACCATTTACTTGGGAAGTACCGACCCTATAAAACATAAAAAAGTAACCATTACCGTTGATAACAATATTCAATTAAAATTTAAATACTTTAATGCTGATTCTATTGATTATCATTATACAAAAACTCAAAAAGGAGGGAAAACAATTCATTCTTGGGAATTAAAAGATATACCGCCTTTTGAATATACAAAATATTCGAGCTATCGAAAGAAAGTACCGCATGTAATTCCTATGATTACAGAGTACAAAACAAAATCGGGAGAAACCAAAAAGTTACTAAACAATGTTGAGGGTTTGTATAAATGGTATTATTCATTAGTGAAAGATATTAATAGAGAAACCAATGATGAAGAACTTATTCATTTGGTTGACTCATTGACTAAAGATGCTACCAACGATTTAGAAAAGGTCAAAAACATTTATTATTGGGTGCAACAAAATGTAAAATACATTGCTTTTGAAGATGGTTTAGGTGGTTTTATACCGAGAGAAGCTGAAGATGTTTTTTCTAAAAAATATGGAGATTGTAAAGATAATTCCAGTTTGTTGGATGTCATGTTAAACAAGGCTGGATTAAATGGATATTTGACGTGGGTAGGAACGAGAAAAATACCGTATTCATATACGGAAGTACCAACACCTCTTGTTGATAATCATATGATATTGACATACATTGATAAAGATTCTAATTTTTATTTTTTGGACGCTACGGGAAGATATCAGGACATTGAACTTCCTTCCTCTTTTATACAAGGAAAAGAATGTTTAATCGGAATAGACTCTAGTCGGTTTATTGTAAAAAAGATACCCGTTGTTGATGCGGAAAAGAACGTATTTTATGATTCTTGCTCTTTGGAAATAGAAGGAAAAAGCCTAAAGGGAAGAGGGAGACAAATCTTAAAAGGATATCCAAAAGATTTTATTTTTTCAAAGTTGGAAACCATTACTAAAGAAGATGATAAAAAGGAATTTTATAAAAATGTATTGGAAAAGGGAAACAATAAATTTATAGTAAGTGATATTGAAGAAAAAAATAATTTTGATTATGAAGCTCCGTTCATCGTAGATTACGACTTTACCATAGACGATTATGCACAAACAAATAAAGACAAATTATATATCAACCTGAATTTGGATAAAGAAATAACGTCATATAAACCAGAAAAGGATTTAGAAGAACCGTTAGAGCATAAATACAAATCTTTAAAGGAGCAAGTTTTTGTTTTAGAAATTCCGAAAAACTATACAGTAGAATATCTTCCTAAAGATTTTATACTCAAAAAAGATAAATATCAAGCAGAAATC
>JALWSJ010000224.1 GCA_026993705.1 Flavobacteriales bacterium | reverse complement strand
GGAAATTCAAAAAAAATACCTTCCTAAAATAGAACACGCCTTGGCTAACACAATGAAAGATACGCCTTTTCATAAAAATGTACAAGCTAGAATCGAGCAATTAAAGCAACCGCAACAAGCTCAACAACCACAAAACGGAAATTTACAACCGGGAATGCAGGCACATGAATTGAGCTTCCCCTCTCCTACCGGAAAAGAAATAGCTTTGAGTAGCCTTAGAGGAAAAGTAGTACTCATCGACTTTTGGGCTTCGTGGTGTCGTCCTTGTCGCATGGAAAATCCTAATGTTGTTAAATTATACAACGAGTACAAAGACAAAGGTTTTACTGTGTACAGCGTTTCCTTAGACAAAGACAAAAACCGATGGGTCAATGCTATTCAGCAAGATGGTTTAGTTTGGCCCAACCACGTCAGCGATTTAAAAGGGTGGCAATCAAAAGCCGCACAAATATACGCTGTCAGCGGAATCCCTTATACCGTTCTAATTGATAAAGAGGGTAAGGTAATCGCTACAAACCTTAGAGGAGCTCAATTGGAAGAAAAACTTAAAGAAATTTTAGGATAATTCACTTTCTACTAAAGCAACCCTATTCTTTTTTATTCGTCCACTATCTAGATGAGCAATCTAATTCAATATATCAAAACAAATCCCGTCTTTATTTTTAGATGGGTTTTGTTTTTTGCGTTTTTGGGACATGGGTTAGTTTCTGTAGGTTTCAGTTCCAGTATTAAACTTCATTCCGCTCTAATTCACTCCGTTAATATTACGCCTTTTTCAGATACGATTTTACTGCATATCGCTGGTACATTTGATTTGATTATTGCTGTTCTAATTCTTTTCAATATCGGTAAAGAAAAGTCACTCTATATAGCGGTAACATACTTAGTTTCAGTTGCATTAACGGCTTTGGTGTTTTATTACAGCAAAACAGGTAAAATATTTGGCTTTGCGGAAGTTATGCGAAGATTCCCTTGGATATTCTACGCTTTTTTTCTAATTTTATACGAAAAACAAGGTAAATATTATTTCAATTTGTTGCGAATAGGATTGGCATTTGCCTTTCTATCTCACGGATTAGCATCTTTGGGTATTTGGGGACTTAATGCCGGACACATTGAATTAGCAAATAACATTTTAAAGTCGGATGATGTAAAATATTTTATCATCGGTTCCGGAATTGCTGACACAACCATTGGCTTTTTACTGCTTTTTAAAATAAAAAGTTTGCTTGTGGTTCGAGTTGCCATTTTTTGGATAGCCTTTGTAGTTGCCATCTCTTTTATGACAGGCATCCCCGATGGAATTTTTAGAATGGGATTTTTATTATCAGCCTTATATGTCGCTTTAGAAGAAAAATGTCATTCTAAATCGGTAATCGAACTAATAAAAGATATCAAAACATGAAATTAATTATAGCCGGCATACTACTAACGAGCGGAATACTTCTTACCACTTTTGAATTTCAAAAGGCAATAGGTACAAATGGTGTTGATCGCGGGAAAATTGTGCTTGAATCTTCCGATGGTTTTATTGTTGTGGGAGAAAAATCATCAACGGATTTTACTCGAAAAGAAGTATTTGTTTATAAAACGGATAAACAAGGCAATGTACAATGGGGAAAATCTTATGGTGGTAGTGAATCTTATGTGGTAAACGATGCGTTTTTAGATAGTAATCAACATATTCATTTATCGTCAGAGCGATATTTGAACAATCGTGAGTCCCTTATCTATTTGCACCTGAACGAAACGGGGGAATTACAAAATGCTTCTCCTTATGACGAAGGAGGAAACGAAGTTGAACCTTGGGCAATTGCTCCTGCTGAAAATGGGAACAAACTAGTTGTTGGTTTTACGAAAATCGCAGACTTTGTTCCAGGCGGATTCTACAATGCTTCATTGGAAACTAAACACTTGTATATATTAAAAGAAAATGCAAACGGAACTAAGATATGGTCAAAAAAACTGATGTTACCTAATAATACATCTTCATTTGCATACGATATTACTAAAACTTCTGATGAGAACTACTGTATCATTGGGTAAGCTATCATGGATAATGCAATTTATAACTTGATGTTTAAAATAAACTCGAACGGAAATATTATATGGTCTAAAAAGATAAATGAAGGAAATGTGATTTTCAGAAATATTACCGCTTCTTATTCAAACAATGAACTTATTATTACGGGCTATACAGAAGACGATGCCGGGAGTACCGATATGTTTATCTCTAAAATCAATGACACCAATGGCTCTATCGTTTGGTCAAAAAGATATGGGAAACTCGATAAAGAATATGGGAAAGGAGCAATTGCCACTGAAAACCACATTATTTTTACCGGTACAACTAAAAGTTTTAGTAGCCAACAAGACCAAATAATGGTCGGAAAATTAAATCACCAAGGAGATTTACTTTGGACAAATAAATATGGATCAAATGTATTGGAAGATGTTTCTGCTCCAATACTTGACAATAACAATATTGTATTCACGGGATTCTCTCTTCGAACTCCAAACGGTGCTGAATCTTTACTCTTTAACGTAGGACAAAATTCTAAAACTGACCACAATATAACAATAGATGAAAATAACTTTCCTTTGACAACAACATCAATTAATTTAGATTTTGAAGATATGACGACATCATCATTTGGAGGTAGTTATACGTTATCAAATACTATTGTTACTCCGCTTCAGCTTAATTCTACCAACTTAAATTTTTAAAACAATGAAAAACTTACTATTACTTTTATTGTTTCTTTCGCTATTGTTACCCAACATAGCAAAAGCAAGTGGATGTACAGCTAATACCCCATTTACCTCTACTTCTTCATGCGACCCGAACAATCCAGATCCTCTAACCGTCTGTGTAGGAGCCGGTGGAGGATTAGACGTCCCTCAAAACACAACTGTTTTCTGGGATTTTGGAGATGGATTTACAACCACACAAAGCGGAACTAGTGTAGCTGATTTTCAATTATGCCACACTTATGCAGCCCCAGGAACATACACAATATACAGAAGAATTGACGTAAATTGCGGAACATGGGATTTGGGATGTAAATTACATATTTTTGGTAGTTCTACTAGTTGTGATTACTCTGCACAAGTTACGGTATATCAAAGCAACTTCGCTTCTACTCTATCTACACAAATAATATGCCCAGACAACATAGGAGAAGCAACCTTTGCTCCTAGTACTACAGATGGTGTAAGTTGGATGTGGGATGCCACTCCTACCGACATCCACTATAATACCGGCGACCCCGCTATTGATGTGTTATACAAACCTATTACCAACCCTTCTACCTCATTAACCTTTACCTCTAACCAAAGCGGAGCACACAATATTTATTATTCCTATGGTTCAGGATGCTACGGAGTTGAGAATTTTAATTTCGACTTAGTTACCTTAGACAACATTAATATAACTAGCGACTACAACGGACAGAATGTAAGTTGTTACCAATCTACTGATGGAGAAATTACCGTTCAAGCTCACGGTGGTAATCAACCTTTAACTTATACATGGAGTGATGGATATACCGAAACTAGTTCTTCTGGAACATCTGTCAATTCAAGTGCTCACGCTGGGGATTATACTGTGGATATAACCGATGCTAACGGCTGTTTGGTACAAACTAATATTACCGTTACAGAACCTGACGAATTACTAGCTACTGCACACGTAACACCTGCTATATGTGCACTACCGCCAATTTTAGGTGACTTGGCTATAGATAATATTACAGGAGGAACACCTAATTACTCCGTATTATGGAATACTGGAAGTAACCAAATGCAACTAAACGGATTTCCTAGTGGCACATATACCTACACTGTAACAGATGCAAATGAATGTACTTTTTCTGAAGATTTAGTCCTCTACAATTCTGCCGAACCCATTGCTAACTTTGCCGTTCAAAATGAATGCCTATATGATGAAGTTAACTTTCAAGATTTGAGTTCTACATCAATTGGAACAATAACGGATTGGTCATGGAATTTTGATGACGGCTCTACAAGCAACCTGCAAAATCCTTCTCACCTTTACGGAACTAGTGGCGACTATTCCCCTTCTTTAACCGTTACCAATTCAGATGGGTGTCAACATACAGTGAGTAATCCGGTTACTTTATACCCCGTACCAACTGCACTATTCTCAACTCAAAACGAATGTCAATACGATGACGTTTGTTTTACAAATTTATCCACAGTAGGTGCTCCGGATAATATTACATCTTATGTGTATAATTTCGGGGATGTAAGCCCTTACAGTTCGGATGAAAATCCTTGCCATCACTATAATTCTTCCGGGGATTTTAACATCACTTTAATTGTTAGTACAAATAATGGTTGTGTTGATGATATAACCCTTCCGGTAACAGTCTATCCTGTTCCGGTTATTTCATTTTCAGCGAATACAATTTGTGTAAATGAGCCACCGACAGTATTTACGAACACTTCAACTGTTGGAGCTCCGGATAATTTCCAAAGTTGGTTATGGGATTTTAACGACGGAAACACATCAACAGATTTTGAACCGACACACACTTATCTAAACGCAGGTGATTATGATGTACAACTAACGGGAACAACCAATCATAACTGTGAGGCTGCAGCTAACGTTACCATTACGGTTTACGAAAAACCTACAACAACATTTAGCAGCAACATTGTCGATTCTTGCAGTATTGCGTGTATTCATTTTGAAAGTACAAGTACTTCTGAAACAGCAAATGTAATTGGTTGGCAATGGACTTTCAATAACGGAACGTACTCAGGATTGGAAAAACCAACTTCTTGCTTTGAAAACACAAGCAATACCGATGATATAACTTTTGATATAACTCTTGTCAGCACCAACGACTTAGGCTGTTCAGATACTTTAACACAACAAGATTACATTACGGTGTGGCATAATCCAATTGCGGATTTTGATTATAACCATCGTACAATTGATATGTATATGCGGGATTTTGAGTTCTATAACCAATCCATTGGGGAAGAATTTTACCATTGGGAATTTGGTGATGGCAATTCTTCTAATATAGAATTTCCTTATCATCAATATGCCGATACGGGAACCTATATGGTTGAATTACTTGTTTCTACCATTCACGGTTGCACTGATACTATCTGGAAACCTGTTCGTGTGGATGCCGTAACCAATATTTATGCCCCCAATACCTTTACACCGGATGGAGATGGTGTAAATGATGTTTTTAAAGCTGTTACCTATAATATAGTAGAACTGAAACTTATGATTTTTGACCGTTGGGGACTATTGTTATACACAGGAAATGGTGTAGATACCTTTTGGGATGGAACTTACAAAGGAAAAGAGTCTCAACAGGATACTTACATTTGGCAAATTAAAGCTAAAGATGGATTTGGAAAAAATTATACATATCGTGGACATGTAAACTTACTACGTTAAAAGAAATCAAGTCCTTTACAATATTACTTGAAAAATAAATAGAAACTCATTCTACGTCAATCTTTCGCGTTATCAAATTTTTTTATCTTCATTACCACCACGATAACTGCGGTTAAAAAATTTCTCAAGCCTTGAATATTTTTTGTATAATGAGTTTTGCAACGGTCTTAAATGG
>JALWSJ010000223.1 GCA_026993705.1 Flavobacteriales bacterium | reverse complement strand
ATATAAATTTTTTAACCGCGGTTATCATGTTGATAATGAGGATTAAAAAAAAACGATAACGCAGATGATTGAAGTAGAATGAGTTTCTATTCAGTTTTCAAGTAATATTGCAATGGTCTTAATTTTATCTTTTTTGATGATAAAAAACACCATAGCTACCCCTTCTTAGGAAAGTTTATTCCCTAAGCGAGTATTCATGAAATAAAAATTAAATTTCCGGAGGCGGACTGTGCCTGTTAAGATGAACATCTTCCCAAAAAGAGGACTGTTCCGTGTGAGTAAAAAAAGTAAAACAGTGCTCTTTTACGAAAGGACTACCCCAAGATAAAAAGAGCTGATACAAATCCAAATCATCTTCCTCTATTTCCTGCTCCAACATTTCAGAAAGTTCGATTTCCTCACCCAAAACCAATTCCGAAGGTACGATTTGTTGTTCTGTGATAAGAACAACAAACAAAAGAGCTATAATAGCTTTCAATAAACGATATGCTGTTTTTATATTCAAGTTAGGCAAATATAGTCTTATTCTTCGAACAAGACCATAATTTAACAAAATTTAGATTAGTATTTGATGCACCACAAAACAGAAACGTTTGTCGGACGAGTTTCCCCACCACCGTACGAAGACGAAGAAAAAGAAGAAATGTCCACACTATGCGAATGATTCCCCGCACTACCGGAGTTAAAACTTGATATATCCACACTATGCGAATGACTTCCCGCCGAAGAACTATTGAAAGAAGGAATATTCACACTGTGCGAATGTGCTCCCGCAGACCCCGAAGTAAAAGCCGGAATATTCACACTATGGCTATGATACCCATCAGTAGAAATACTATGCGTATGATACAAACATGAACTATTCAGTTTTCCCATAAAGTTACCGACAGTACCATTACCGTTCCAACTTTGCCCACAAATAGAAGGTGTTCCATTGTATTCGTTAACTAAGTCAGAGCTAAGATTATCATCATAAGGAACCCAAGTTGAAGAGGAATAATTTACAATACCTCCCGTTTGTCCCGTGTGGTTATGACTTCCTCCACCTGTTGTATTTGTATTAGGAGGATTCACCGAATGTGTATGCGAACCTACACTCGTTGTACTCGTATTCGGTGGATCTATAGAATGGGTATGCGACCCCGTAGTATTAGTATTGGTACTCGGAGGATCGACACTATGAGTATGAGCTCCGGTAGTGTTCGTATTAGTGCTTGGAGGGTCAACCATATGAGTGTGTGAAGTTACTTCGCCATTTTGCTTTGTTCCTACAAAATCACCAGTTGTACCATCTCCTCTATCCAAACGAGTACTTGCATCTACATCAACCCCAGAACCATTATCCCAACCTCTTAAAAATTGTCCGTTATAATCAGGCAAATTAAAAGTAGTAGAACCATCTCCTGCTCCGTAACGTGTACCGATTAAACTAAATAAATTAGCGTAAGTTGTTCTACTTACAGCTTGTCCGTTACAAGCCAAGTATCCCGTTGGTGGAGTTTCTACCGGAAAAGCAAAAACAGCTCCTGCCGGAGTAGCTATGTTTTGTAAATCAACCGTAGAACCACCTGAAACACTTAAAAGTGTTCCGTTTAATGAAATATCTTGAGAAGCCGAATCGACAATACTGCTCACAAAAGTAGGGTTGTATAACAATGTGTCCGCATGGTTTATCAAGTATTGGATAGAACTGTCCTTTATAGCTGATAAATCAACACTCGCGGAATTTCCGCTTTCGATATATGCTGACAGAATCAAGTTGTTTAACACCAAACTATCCAAATTTTGATTGTCTGTTCCTGTTCCGCCACCACCTCCGTAAGCAGCAACAAAATCAGCAATGGTTATGTAGCGGACAACACCTGTTGCATTATCAATAACCAACAAGGAGGTATCTCCTACCGAATACGCCTTTATCCCGTCTATTTTAATAGGGTCATCCGTTGGGTTTACCGGAGAAACATGTAGTGAATGGGTAGGGTTATTTTGATTAATCCCTACATTTTGAGCCGAAACAAATTGACTAATTGCCAAAATGGAAATAAATAATAATCTTTTCATACCTGATTTTTAACCCAAATATAAAACTTTTTCCTCAAACTTTTGTAACTTCGGATAAAATATAATTCTTATGATTCGTTTTATTGTTTTGCTGGTTTTATTGCCTTTTTCTATCAGCTATTATGCTCAGTACTTTGGTTTTGACAGGGTAGATTCCATTCACGTAATAGAAAACAATCTTTCATTAGACTTTCCTTGGGTAGGTGGTTTGAACTCCGTTCAGTTTTCTACGATTCATTTAAACAATGATTCTTTTGAAGATTTATTTGTTTTTGATAGAACCGGAAATAAAATTTTAACGTTTATCAACAACGGAACTTCCTACCAATATGCTCCTGAGTACGAAACGATGTTTCCTGAACTCAAAAGTTGGGTATTGCTCAGAGATTACAATTGTGATGGTAAAAAAGATATTTTTTCTTATGTTTCCGGAGGTATCGGATTGTGGAAAAACACTTCTTCGGGGAATGGCTTGAGCTTTGTAAAGGTAACTTCTCCCTACATAGAGTCGCACCAATACAATTCGGTTACCAATTTGTTTGTCAGCAAAGTGGATGTTCCGGATATTAATGATATTGATGGAGATGGAGATTTAGATGTGCTCACATTCGGAGTGCTGGGAAGTCGATTGGAATACCACAAAAACCTGCGAGCCGAACTTGGGTACGATTGTGATTCTGTTATCTACGAACTTAAAAACAGCTGTTGGGGGCACTTTACCGAAACAGGAGCCAATACCAATGTTTGTAATTTGTTCGATACTTGTTCCACTGCTTCCAATGTGCCCAATCCGGAGAAAGAACAATTGAAACATACGGGTTCTACAATTCTTAGCCTTGATTTAAATAACGATGGTGTCCGTGATATTCTTTTGGGAGATGTAAGCTTTAATAATATTATAGCTTTGTATAACGATAACAGCGGTGTAAATTTAAACAGCTCTATGGTCAGTCAAGATAGTGCTTTCCCAACGTATGATGTTCCTATTGATATAAATATTTTTCCGGCAACTTTTTATGAGGATGTAGATAATGACGGAATTAAAGATTTATTGGCTTCACCGGATGTAAAAAACAATAGCGACAACCAAAACAGTGTTTGGTTGTACAAAAATACTGGAACGAATACTTTACCTATTTTTAATTTTGTAGAAGATAATTTTTTGCAAAACAAGATGGTAGAATACGGTCGTTCGGCATATCCTGTCTTATTGGATTATAACAATGACGGACTCACAGACCTGTTTGTAAGCAGCTTTGGTGTCTACGACCCTTCCATACCGGAAAAGTATGTTTCAAAAATTGCCTTGTACCAAAATACGGGAACGGCTACTCAACCGGAATTTACTTTAGTTACCGATGATTTTGCTAATTTGTCCGGTCTTGGATTGGGAAAAGCTCTATATCCTGCTTTTGGCGATATAGATGGAGATACGGATATTGATTTATTTTTGGGAAATTACAATGGAAATATTTTTTATTTTGAGAATACAAGTAACGATGCAAGTGTGCTAATATACGGAACAATCTTTACGATAGTTCAAGACGATTCAGGAAATAATATTGATGTCGGTGCAGCAAGTAAACCAACCTTGTACGATTTGAACAATGATGGAGATTTGGATTTGGTAGTGGGAGAAGAGAGTGGAAACTTAAACTATTTTGAAAATGTTGGTTCATCTACTTCTTATACTTTTCGTTTGCAAAGTGAAACGTTTGGAGGTGTAGAGGTAAGCGAATGGTGGACAACCATCGGGAACAGCGTTCCTTTGTTTATTGAAGGCGACAATAACGAAACACAATTGCTTGTCGGTTCGAAAAAAGGAGATGTGTTTCATTATCATAACATAGACAACAACCTTTCGGGGAATTTTACGCCTAAAGATACCATTCGAGTAGTAAATGAAGGACCTGCCGGAGCACCTGCATTGGCTTTTTTAAATAATGATGTTTATCCCGATATGATTATCGGAAATGAACGTGGAGGATTGAGTTTTTTCTATGGCAAAGAAGGGACAGCACCTAATGCTATTGTGGAGAATGAATTTCATTCCAACTGGCGAATCTATCCTAATCCGGCTAAAGATTTGTTTTACATTTCGTCAAGCAATAAGCCTCATAAAGGAACATTGACAGTTTTTAATTCGTTGGGCGAAATTATTTTATCTCATTCAACAATTCCTACTTCCGTTTCTGCAAAGGAGTGGGAAAATGGATTTTATTTGGTAGTGATAAAAACTGTTTCGGGAACGGAAGTAAAGAAATTACTGAAATATTAATACTGTTTTGACTACTACTTACCCGGTTGTTATTTTTGACGGAGATTGCTCTTTTTGTAATCGTTCGGTGGTTTTTGTGCTTCGTAACGATAGGACGGAAACGATTCGAGTTTGTGCAAGCAATAGTTCTTCTGCAAAAAGCTTAATTCAACAATATGGTATTACGGAAGATTTATCCAAAACTATTGTTTACGTGAATAACAACAAAGTGTATTACCGTTCTTCAGCAGTTTTACACCTTTGCAAAAAAATGAAAAGTCTATATCCGCTTGTTTTCTTGTTTATCGTTGTTCCTCCTTTAGTAAGAGATACTGTTTATAATTTTATCGCAAAACATCGTAAGAAAATCATTAAAAAAGAATATACTTGTGCTAACGTTACGTCAAAGTTTAGGAATAGAATACTTGATTAGTGCGTTAAGGATAGAACGGCATGTTTGAACTCCTTTTGGTTTGTTGCATATATGCAAACCAAAAGAGTGAGTAGTGATAGCCTGACCATTGCGGCGTTGAAATATTGTGAAGTGAGAACGTAACAATATTTTTATGCCGTAATGGGAACGCCCAAATTATTAACCTTTAAATACAGAACATTGGAAACTATTTTAACGATTAAAAACCTGAACAAAACCTTTGGTAAACTCCACGCGGTTAAAAACCTTTCGCTGGAATTGAAGAAGGGAAACGCATACGGTTTGTTAGGCCCTAACGGAAGTGGGAAATCGACAACGCTGGGCATCGTGCTGAATGTGGTGAATAAGACCTCGGGGGAATTTGAGTGGTTTGATGGCTCTCTATCTACGCACGAAGCTCTAAAAAGAGTGGGAGCAATTATCGAACGACCGAATTTTTATCCGTATATGACGGCTGAGCAAAACTTGGAGTTGGTTTGTAAAATTAAGGGGATTTCAACAGCTCGCATAGAAGAAACGCTAAAAACGGTTAATCTTTACGAACGAAGAAAGAGTAAATTTCA
The DNA here is from genome assembly GCA_026993705.1 of Flavobacteriales bacterium. Taxonomy (GTDB): domain Bacteria; phylum Bacteroidota; class Bacteroidia; order Flavobacteriales_D; family Parvicellaceae; genus S010-51. The sequence continues at coordinate 314 of JALWSJ010000223.1, read as the reverse complement.
GACCTTTTCTTTGGGAATGAAACAGCGTTTGGCAATTGCTTCCGCCTTGCTTAATAATCCGGAAATTTTGATTTTGGATGAACCCACCAACGGACTCGACCCGCAGGGGATTCACGAAATTAGAAGTATCATTAAGGAAATAACCGAACAGGGAACAACCATTTTGTTGGCGTCGCATATGTTGGACGAGGTCGAGAAAATTTGTTCGCACGTCATCATCATTAGAAACGGTGAAAAACTGTACGAAGGTAAGGTAGATGAAATATCCAATTCTTTTGGCTTTATCGATATTCAGACAGATGCGAATATAGAAG
>JALWSJ010000222.1:12582-20539 GCA_026993705.1 Flavobacteriales bacterium | reverse complement strand
TGTAGCAACCATTATTTGAGTCAACCCTTTAGCAAACTGTTGCATCTCATATTCTTTGTCTTCTGGTTTCATTCTACCATGAACGATGCTTATTCTGTAGTCAGGTAAAGGAAATCTACGTCTTATACTTTCATAGCCGTCCATCAAGTCTTTATAATCAAAGTTTTTAGACTCCTCGATGAGTGGATAAACGATATAAACTTGCCTTCCTTCCTTGATTTGTTTTTCTATAAAATTGAATAAAACCAATCGTTTAGAATCATAGTAATGCAGTGTCTTTATTGCTTTTCTTCCTGGTGGTAATTCATCAATCACAGAAACATCTAAATCTCCGTAAAGTGTCATTGCTAAAGTTCGCGGAATAGGGGTGGCAGTCATTACAAGAATATGAGGAGGAATCTTGTTCTTTCTCCATAGTTTTGCACGTTGCGCTACACCAAATCGATGTTGTTCGTCAATTACAGCAAGACCTAAATTATGAAAAATAACTTTATCTTCTAATAAAGCATGTGTACCAATAATAATATCTAGTTTCCCCGACTCCAACTTTTCGTGTATCTCTCTTCTTTTTGTTGTTTTAGTTGACCCTGTTAGCAATTCAATGTCGATACCTAAACCATCTGTCATTTTTTTGATGCTAAGAAAATGTTGAGAGGCTAATATTTCTGTCGGAGCCATTAAGCAAGCTTGGAATTTATTATCTAAAGCCATCAGTATTGCCATTAATGCAACCAAGGTTTTTCCACTTCCTACATCTCCTTGTAATAGGCGATTCATTTGTTTTCCGTTGGCTAAGTCTTTTCGTATTTCTTTTAACACTCTTTTCTGCGCTCCAGTTAATTCAAATGGGAGGAAATCTTTATAAAATGAATTAAAATAGGTTCCTATTTTTGAAAAAATAAATCCTTTGGATTGCTTTTTTACCGAAAGATTTCTTCTTACTAGTCGTAATTGCAGAAAAAAAAGCTCTTCAAATTTAAATCTAAAAGTAGAACTTTTCACTTCTTCCCAAGATGTTGGATAATGTATTTGTGAAAAAGCAATTTCACGGTTGATAAGAGAGTGCTCTTCAAGAATAGCTGAAGATAGAATTTCGGGTACTTTTTCCTTAACGGTAAAAAGTAGAGTTTTTGTTAACTTTTCAATGCCTCTTGAATGTAATCCACTTCTGTTTAGTTTTTCTGTAGAACTGTAAACAGGTTGTAATCCTGTTCGTACAGCTTTTTCGACTTGTAGCTTTTCTATTTCGGGGTGAACTATGTTTTGTTTTCCTCCAAAAGAAGAAATTTTTCCAAATACTAAAACTTCTTCTCCTATTTTAATAGAAGGTTCAATCCATTTTATTCCTTTGAACCAAACTAATTCAATACATCCAGAGCCGTCGGTAAATTGAGCAACTAATCTTTTTTTTCTACCCTCTCCCAATACACGATACGCGGTAATTTTACCCTTTAATTGTATGGGGTTCTCCTCCTCTAAATACACTTCTTTAAGCTGATGAATTTTACTTCGGTCAACGTATCGAAAAGGAAAATAATAGAGCAAGTTATAATATGTTGCCACACCAATTTCTTTTTTCAGAAGTTCAGCACGTTTAGGTCCAACGCCTTTTAAATATTCTATGGGAGTTTCCAAAATCTTCATGAATGAATCAAAAATACAAAAATATATGGGCTATTTCCGTTTTTTATCATTTTGTAGCTCCTTGTACATCTATTCCGGATAAAATTTCAGCAACCACAAAGTTACTTCCTGCAATAAGAATTAAATCATCTTGATTAGCTGTTTCCAATGCCTGTGTATAGGCTTTCAAACAATTATCATAAACTGTATAATGCTTAGAATCAAAGTATTTAGCTAATTCAAGAACATTTAGTGCTCTATTTATATTCGGCTGACATAAGTAATAGTGAGCATTTTTAGGCAATAATTCGACTACTTTCGCAACATCTTTATCTGCAACCATTCCCCAAACGATGTGAAGGTTGTTATATGTTTCATGTTTTAATTGTCCTATTATAGATTCTACAGCTTGTACGTTATGGGCAATATCTACGACTACTTGTGGTGCTTTATTTATTTTTTCCCATCGTCCTCTGAGTAAGGTGTTTTGGGTAACGTTTTCAAATCCTTTGATGATTTGCTCTTTGCTTAATGGTGTTTTTTCTTTTAGAACTCTTAACGTGGTTAAAGCGGTTGCTATATTGTATTGTTGAATAGTTCCTAAAAGGTCGGTTTTTATTTTCTGTTTTAAAGGTTGAGCAATGATGAAAGGTGCTTTTTTTTCTAAGGCTAATCTTTGTAATTCGGTAAGTGCTTCTTTGTTGATTCCGTAACCTACGACGCAAGGAGTATTTTCTTTGATAATTCCCCCTTTTTCAAAAGCGATTTCACGATACGAGTTGCCTAAATATTGCACGTGGTCAATTCCGATTGTTGTGATAACGCTGACTAAAGGTTGGACAATATTAGAAGAATCTAACCGTCCACCCAACCCTGTTTCAATGACAACAAAATCAACTTTTTGAGATTGAAAATAGGCAAAAGCCAATACCATTGTCCATTCAAAAAAAGAAGGGTTTATTTTTTTTACGGCGTCCTTGTACTGTTGAACAAAAGAGAGTACATAATCTTGAGGTATTTTTTCCCCATTAATGGAAATACGTTCTCTAAAATCGATAAGATGAGGAGAAGTGAATACACCTGTTTTGTAGTCGTTTTCGATAAGAGCCGAGGCTACAAGTGAAGTAGTTGAACCTTTTCCGTTCGTTCCCGCTATATGTATTGCTTTTAATTTTTTATGTGGATTTCCAACAATTCGGCATAAAGCCGTGATATTGTCCAAAGATGGTTTTAGGGCTTTTCCTCCAATCTTTTGGTATTGCGGAAGTTGATTGTATAAGTACGCTAAAGTTTGTTGGTAATCCATATTCTTATATCAAAAACGTATATTTGTCTTCCTCAAAGATACACATACTCCATACACTATGAAAGAACATCATATAGAAACTCCAAAAACAGCACGTTTTTTTACGTTAGGAGAATTAAACAGTAATACAAAGCACGTTTGGATTGTTTGTCATGGCTATGCACAATTAGCCAATCATTTTTTGAATTGGTTTTCGTCTTTGGAAGATGCGGAACGTTTTATTATAGCTCCTGAAGCTTTGCATCGGTTCTATTGGAAAGGGTTTGACGGAAAAGTGGTTGCTTCGTGGATGACAAAAGAGGATAGGTTAAATGATATTAAGGATTATTCAACTTTTTTGGATAATGTTTATCGTCATTATTCTTTTCGTTCTGTTAATTCTTTTATACGGGTACATGTGCTTGGTTTCTCTCAAGGAGGAGCAACGGTTTGCCGTTGGGTTACTCGTACAGCTTTTAAAATAGATTCATTATCGCTTTGGGCAGGTGCTTTTCCGGAGGATATTGATTATTTCGAAAAACGAGCAATTTTCAATCAATTAAATTTGCATATCATAATAGGAGATAACGACCCTTTTTACTCGGAAGAACGAGTGGAAAAACAAATAAATTTATTGCATGATAAAGATATACAGTATACATTAATTCGATTTGAAGGAAAGCACAAAGTTCTACCTAAGCCACTCTTGAGATTAGCACAAAGTATAGAGTAATATCACTTAAACATTGAAAAGTGCCTAATAAAGCGTTTTTATTTTTCCTATACATAGTAGAGATTAATTACAGCTTGTTTATAAGTTAAAAATTAGTTCTTTTCATTTCACTCGCGTCAGACTGTCTAAAAACCTAATTTACAGCAAAATTTATATCTGATTATTAATGTGTTATAATTCTTGTTTTCAAGTTTCTTAGGGTTTTTAGACAGTCTGGCGTTAGGGATAGAACGGCGTGTTTGAACTCCTTTTGTGTTGTTGCACTTATGCAACACAAAAGAGTGAGTAGTGATAGCCCGACCATTACGGCGTTGAAAAGTAGTGTAGTGAAACGAAACCACTTTTTTATGCCGTAATGGGAACGCCCAAATTATCCGAATTTTTATTTTTCTGTTAGATTGGAATAGAGTACTCCTGCAATTCCGAGGGGTAAGAGTAAACTGACAAAGAAAAGTGAAGCAAAGTAATGAGGAATGGATTGGTGAAAGGTGTATAATGAAAAGGCTTGTGAGAAAAGTAATGATTCAGAAAGTAGTACGCCGGCGATAAGCAGTAGAGTGAAAATGTTGCTTGTTCTGGTTTGTGATATTGATTTTTGAGCTCTGTAATACCAAAGAAAGAAAAAGGTAAACATACCTAACATTACTAAATGTACGAATCCGATGATGAGCGTGGGTTTGGATTGAGCGACTAAGGTGTAGGTGAATGGAAGGCTTGCGAAAAGTTGAAATAGAAGTTTTAGAAAGAAGGAAATGGTAAACAGGGTAAATAGGATTTTGCTGATTGCTCGTTGTTGTCGAGCTATTTTAGTTAGTGAATGGGTGAGTAAATAGAAGGCGTACAATTGCATGGATGAAGCAATGAAAGAAGTCAGATACACCCAGTTGGTCGGATGTAAAATAGTAATGAATTGTGCATAAAGCGGAAGGGTTGACCAAGCGAAAAGATTAAAAATGAGGTTTTGAGTTTTTTCGGTTTGCGGGTAGTTTTCTTGAATTTTGCCAGAAAGCATAGCTAAGACAACCATCGTAAAATACCCGTTGAATAAGAAGTGCAGAAACCAATATAACGAAAGGTGATGTCCGATTGAGCCTTGCAATTTGTTTGCCATAAAATAGCCTAAGGCGTAAGGTCCTAAACTGGAAAGGAATAAGAATACTCCTCCTGTTTTTAGGTACTTTGATGTGATTGTTGGTTGTTTACTTTTCTTTTGAAATAGAGTTATAATGAGCCAATAGCTTGTAAATAGATACAATGTAGAAAATACAATAGAAATAAGGGCGTAGCCGACAAAAGGGAAACTGAACAGCATGCCTAAGAAAGTGAATTGTGAGGCTATGAATATTTTGTTTATCCGTGGATTGTTGTTTTGGTAATAATCGTATTGTATGTAAATTAGAAATAAGTTGTATAACCAACCTAAAAGTGCTAGATGAGAATGGGTGTTTAGAAAGTTTTTATATACTATACCGATGTTGTTAAAGCGGTCGAGACGTAATAAGATTCCGAAAATTCCTGCAATCAGGAAGTAAGTTAGAGCTATGTTTATTTTCTTTTTCAAAGTGATGGCAAAGGTAATTATTCTATTTTCAAACGGGCATTTGGAATAATAGTTTGTTGAGCGAAATCTTTTTCCAAGTATTGAAAATAGCCTGTAATAGCAATCATTCCGGCATTGTCGGTGCAGTATTCAAATTCAGGAATAAAGGTTTTCCAGCCGTGTTTTTTGCCCAGTTCTTGTAGTTTGTTTCTGAGGTAACTGTTGGCGGATACACCTCCTGCTATGGCTATTTGGTTGATGTTTTCATTGAAGGCAGCCTTTTTTAATTTTTGAAATAAGTATTCAATAATGTGAGCTTGATAGGAAGCACAAATGTCGTTGAGGTTGTTTTCGATAAAATTTTCATCGTTTTGTAACTCTTTTTTTAAAAAGTTCATGAACTGGGTTTTCAGTCCGCTGAAACTATATCGATAACCTTCTATTTTTGGGAAGGTAAATTTAAAACGGTCTTTATTTCCTAATTGGGCATGTTTGTCAATCAATGGCCCACCGGGATAAGGGAGACCTAATAATTTAGCAGCTTTGTCGAAGGCTTCTCCTGCGGCATCATCAATGGTTTCTCCAAGTACTTCCATTTTTAGAGGGGCGGTAACTTTAACAATTTGTGTGTGTCCGCCCGACACGGTTAGGCACAGAAATGGAAATTGAGGGACGTTTTTTTCTTCTCCTTCTTTTTGTATAAAATGTGCTAGAATGTGCCCTTTCATATGATTGACGCCAATCAAGGGAATTGAAAGTCCAAGGCTTAGCGATTTGGCAAATGTAGCTCCTACAAGTAAAGAGCCTAAAAGCCCGGGGCCTTGTGTAAAGGCGATTGCTGATAAATCATCGACGTTAATTCCGGCTTCTTTTAGAGCTAAATCAACTACGGGAACAATGTTTTGTTGATGGGCACGAGAAGCAAGTTCGGGCACAACGCCTCCGTATTTGTTATGTACATCTTGATTGGCGGTAATATTGGATAAAATAGTACCGTTTTTGATGATTGCAGCGGAAGTATCGTCGCAACTTGATTCAATACCAAGAATGGTGTTATCTTTGTTCATTTAATTGATGTGATAATTTGAAGGGAAAAGTCGCTAAAATAGAGCATCTTTTTTATCTTCGTTACAAATAATTTATCTTGTACAAAAGTACCAAAAAAATATTGTCTTTTTTGCTTAAATCTTTAGGCTATACACTAGAGTTTATTTTCTTTCTCGTTGTACTTTTTGCATTTTTAATTCAGACACATTTTTTTCAAAAAGAATTAGCGAAACAATCAGCTCGTTATTTGTCGTCGCAATTACATTCCAAAATTGAAATAGACAACATTCATTTTAACGGTTTACATTATATAAAAGTTGAGGGTCTTTATATCGAGGACTTAGAACAAGACACGTTGTTGTTCGCTTCTGAATTTGTAGGAAAGATAAAATTATATGACTTGGAAAAAAAGATGATTTTATTGGATAGGTTAACGTTTAAAAATACGCATGCTTATCTTGAAAAACACAAAGGTGATACTGTTTTTAATTATCAATTTATAGTAGATTATTTTGCATCTGAAAAAGATACAGCAAAGAATGGTTTTAGAGTATTGGTCGATGCGATTCAATTTTATGATGTCCATTTTTCTTATGATGATTGGAATATTCCGGCTATTGACTATGGTGTTGATTATAATCATTTAGGTATTGAAGAATTATATGGAGAAGTTACCCATTTGAAAAATCAAAATTCTTCGGTTGGATTTCATCTGGCTCATTTGCATTTTAACGAAAAATCAGGTTTTTCTCCAAAAGGGATAATGGCAGAAGTAATTGTTTCACCTGAAAAATTGACTATTGATAAGGTTACTATTCTCACCGACGAGACCAATATTGAGGCTAAAAAAATAGACTTCAAATATCAGGACTATGCAGATTTTAATGATTTTGTTAATGCAGTTTATATGGATTTGGATATTCAAAACTCTACATTAAGCCTACACGATTTGTCATATTTTGTTCCAAGTATCAAGGATATGAAGCATAAGATGATTTTAAAGGGAGTAGTTAATGGTCCTGTAAATGAAATTTATGCAAAGGATCTATTTATTGGATTAACGAACGAAACATACATCAGTTGCGATGCGGAAATAAAGGGATTACCCTATTTGGATGAGGCGTTATTTTATATTGATATTGATGAAGCACAAACACTAAAAAAGGACATAGACCAAATTGATTTTAAAAACTTGGGATTGGAAACGGATTTGGTTTTACCTTCTGAGTTCACTCATATGGGAATCATTAATATGTCCGGTGTTTTAGATGGGTACTATAATGATTTTTCCATTAGCATGGATATTGCATCTGACATTGGCTCTGCCGATGTAGATGCTAACTGTTTGCTGAGTGCATCTAATTTCTTATCGTACAAAGGAACGCTTTATGCATCGGGATTGCAGTTAAATAAAGTTTTAGGAATGAGTGATTTGGGAGTGGTTTCTTCGGATCTGCAAATAGACGGAAAGGGGACTTCTTTAGAACAATTGGATTTAAAAATAAAAGGGACTATTCCTTTGTTTGAGTACAAGGGATATGCCTATCAAAATATAGCGTTGGACGGTCGTATTAATCGTTCTTCGTTTGATGGAGAATTTTCTGTTTCTGACCCAAATATAGATTTTATTTTTGACGGAGGAGTAGATTTAAACGATTCGCCGGTTAGTTATAATTTTGTTACCGATATACAAAGAGCTCGACTTTTCGATTTGCATTTGGTTGAGGAT
>JALWSJ010000222.1:0-12572 GCA_026993705.1 Flavobacteriales bacterium | reverse complement strand
AATAATTTGGATGAATTTAGTGGGTTTATTCATTTGAATGATATTTCTTATTATGAGAAGGGTAAAGATTATTATTTTGATTCGGTTCTTTTTGAATCTCAGAGTAATACAAATTTTCACAGTATCGACGTTTTTGCAAAATTTGCGGATTTAAGTATGGTAGGTAGATATGACTTGGATTCTCTTCCTCAAAGTCTTTACGGGTTAGGAAGTAAGATACTACCATCTGTATTTACAGAGAAGGAAAAAGTATCTATTAATAATCAGCAATTTGATTTAGATTTAAAAGTCCATGACCTTTCTATGTTGACCTCTTTGTTTTATCCGGAATTGACAGTTTCTTCCAATACGGAAATCAGTTGTAAATACCAGAGTAATAAAGATTTATTGAAAATGTATTTATACTCAGATAATATAAGCTATAAAGAATTCAGTTTTACGGGAGTTCAATTGGATACTACGCAAAAAATAGGAGGTTTTGAACCGTATTATGTTTTCGATTTTTCAGTTGATACTTTGCTCGTTAACAACGCTTTAAAAATAGAAAACATAGAGTTGTTGTCTAAGGCGTATGAAGACAATCTTGGAGCGTATCTTTCGTGGGGAGGAGATGACTCTCTTTATTGGGGGAATATTGAAGCGGAAGGATATATTTTAAGTCCTGATAATTTTGTTTTCTCTGTTTTACCTTCTTCTTTTTACGGTAAAAAAATAGGAGAGTGGGTCATTAAAAGAGAAGCCGATATTACCATTGATTCTACTGCAATAAATATTGATAATTTAGTTGCCAGTAACCATTTTCAGACGGTTGCACTAGATGGTAAAATATCGGAACGTGCGGTTGATCAACTTAATTTCGAATTGGGTAGTTTTGAATTAGCAAACTTGAATGACCTTATTTCTACGGATTCAACTGCTACTAAGATAGGTGGAGTCATTAATCTTACGGGGTTTGTGGCAGATGTGTATCATGATATGTATTTTGATGCTTACGCATGGATTGATAAATTTACTTTAAATGAAGATGTTATCGGGAATTTGGAGTTTAATTCAAATTGGAACTATGAACTTGAACGAATAGAAGTATTAGGAACTTTAGAACGGGAGAATGGTAAACAAGATTTTGAGATTACACAAGGTTATTACTATCCTCGAAAAGACAAAGACAATCTGGACTTTGTGTTGGATTTTAAAAAGACAGATTTAGAATTTGTAAATGTGTTTTTGCCTGAGGCTGTTACCAATCTGAAAGGAAATTTGGAGGGAGAACTACTAGTAAAAGGCGAAACCTCTGCACCTCTACTTTCCGGAAATTTATATTTGGATACAACTCAAGCAACGATAAGTATGTTGAATACTACTTATACTACTTTTGGTAAGATAAGGATTGAGCCTGATTTGATTGGCTTGGATGGTTTACCACTTATAGATAAATATGGAACTCAAGCCACTTTGGTGGGGTCGTTTATGCACGATAATTTCCAAAAATACAGTTATGATTTTTTTACTTTTTTTGATGAACCGTTATTGGTGATGAATTCTACTTATGCACAAAATCCTCTGTATTACGGAACTGCTTTTGCAACGGGTAATGTTTCCATTGGTTATGAAAATATAGTAGAAATAAATGTCAATGCTAAATCGGAGAAAAATACTCATATAACCTTACCGCTTTATGGTTCGGATGATGTAGTATTGGAAGATTTTATAACTTTTGTCAACGATGAAAATAAGGATGATAAATATGAAGTTGATTTGAATGGTATTAACCTGAATTTAAGCTTTGATGTAACCGAAGATGCCGAAATAGAATTGGTCTTTGATGAGTTGGTGGGTGATGTAATGAAAGGTAGAGGTAAGGGTCATATCGATATGTATATTGACCAATTTTATGATTTTTATATGTTTGGAAATTATACAATTAAGGAAGGAAGTTACCTATTTACCTTAAAAGATTTTCTCAATAAGAAGTTTCAAATCAAAGAAGGGGGGACAATTAGTTGGTATGGAAACCCTTATGATGCCGATATTAATATAACAGCGGTGTATCCATTAAAAGCCAGTTTGTATGATATTATGCCCGAAAGCGAAAGAGATTTATATAGACAAAAGACATTTGTTGAAACGGAAATGCACTTGACTAATAGTCTTTTTAATCCGGATATAACGTTTAATATCAAGCTCCCACGAACGGATGAAAATGCAAGAAGTATATTAAATAACATTGTTAGTACACCAACCGAAATGAATCGACAAGTCTTTTCATTATTGATTTTAAATAAATTTATTCCACGGGTTGATGTAGCTTCGGGAACTGCTAGTAGCGGGGTTATCGGTTCGACGACGAGTGAGGTTCTATCTAATCAATTAAGTAATATGTTGGCTAACTTTACCGATAATTTTGATGTTGGGTTTAATTATCGTCCGGGTGACCAAATTAGCAATAAGGAGGTTGCTCTAGCTCTATCAACACAATTGTTTGATGATAAGCTGACGATTTCAACGAATTTGGGAGTGTCAAGCGGTACGGCAGGAAGTGCGAATAATCAAAGTTCTCAAAATTTTATTGGTGATGTGGATATAGAATATCAATTGAATGACAACGGAAACCTGAAAATTCATGCTTTCAATAAATCTAATGAATACGATATATCAACAGCGAGTAACAATGCAAATAAACAAGGGGTAGGAATTTTCTATCAAGAGAACTTTAACTCGTTTAGAGAACTTTGGTGTAAGATGAAAACCGCCTTTAAAGAAAGGGAAATAAGAGAGAAATGTGATGAGATGGAATAATTAAAATTTTACTAAAAGAATGTTTCCTAATGATTGATATTTATGTATATTTTTAACTTAATACTTAGTTTACTTTTTATGATGAACAATTCGATTGAATACCGTCCTCTTGTCATCGGGCATAGGGGATGTAGAGGCTTATTGCCGGAGAATACGATTGAAGCCTTTCAATATGCTTTGACTTACAATATTGATGGTATAGAATGGGATGTTGTAGTGAATAAAGAGAAACAACTAGTTATTTCTCATGAAGAGTATATGGATAAGGCTTATTGTTTAAAGCCTGATGGTAAGGAAATAAAAAAAGAAAGAAATCATTTACTTTATGACCTTACTCAAAAAGAGATAGAACAATATGATTGTGGTTCAAAGCCTTATGGTAAATTTCCTGAACAGAAGCATTTTAAGACGCATAAACCTTTGGTCCGGGAGGCTTTTGAAAAAATTGATTTAGGAAATAAAATCCTGCTTTTTGAGATTAAATCCGAAGAAAAAAATTACAATATTGCTCAACCTCCTATTGATGAGTATATTGATATTGTTTTACGGGAAGTTGACGCTTCGCTTTTCAAGCACAATATTATTTTTATGAGTTTTGACGCTCTTCTACTAGATGCACTTCATAAAAAAGCTCCTGAATTTCCTTTAGTTTTTCTTCATGAACGTATTGGTAAGTCGGCTAAAAATATATTGGCTGAAATTGATTTTAAGCCTTATGCTTTGGGAATTTATCATAAATTTATTACTAAAAAAATGATTAATTATGCTCATGAAAAAGAGGTAAAGGTATTTGCTTGGACGGTGAATAAACATAAGGATTTTAATCGATTAAAAGAGATAGGTATTGATGTGATTATAACGGATTATCCTAATTTGTTTGAGCATTTACCGGATGAGTAGTTTTTTTTGTGTTAGGGATTATTAAGCGACTGTGAAAAACAGTTGAGTTTTTGAGCTAACGTAAAAATTTAGGTAATTTCATAATCTATTGATTTTTAGTACTCTATTTTTACGTTAGTTGGAGTATCCCTAACATAGTTAATCTAAGCACAATTAAATTGTTTTTAGTATCCTTATACTTCTTCATATTTTATTTCTATAGTTGGTGCTATGCAAAGAAAATATTCATCGTCTAAGAATACTAAATTCCATTTTCTTTGCACTTATCTCAACTGCGTTAGGGATAGAACGGCGTGTTTGAACTCCTTTTTGCCCTCCTCCTTTTGAGGGCAAAAAGAGTGAGTAGTGATAGCCCGACCTCAATTTATAAAAACAACGTTTCGTGAGAGCGATATGTTGTTTTTATAAATTGAGGGAACGCCCAAAACATTTAAAACAAAATAATTATGATTCGATTGTTAACTTTTATTGCCTTGAATTTTATTGTTGTGCAAATGTTTGCGACAAATTATTATTGTGACCCTGTTAACGGAAATATGGGAAATGTGGGTACATTAAATGCTCCTTGGTCTTCTGTGCAAGCGGTTTTTGATAATGGGAAAACGTTCAATGGTGGGGACAAAATATTTTTGATGGACGGTAATCATAGTTTTCCAAAGATTGTGGGGGATAATTCTTCTAATGTAGAGATACTTCCTCTTTTGGGGCATTCTCCGGTAATTGAAAAAATTAGGTTTGGGAATATGGCTTCGGCTTCGAAATGGGTGTTGAACGGGGTGCTTATTAAATCGGAAAACACGGTGCAATATGCTGGAAATTTGGTTGATTTATATCCGAATTGTTCTAATATAACAATTGTAAACTGTACGATTACATCTAATCTTTCTACTTCGAATTGGACGAGGAATGATTGGAGAAATAAAACTAATAATGGAATTTTTGCTAAGGGTACGGGGCATAAATTTAACTACAATACGATAAAAAATGTGGCTATCGGTCTGACGATGCTTTCGGATTTTTCGCAATTTATCGGAAATACAATTCAGTATTTTACAATTGATGGTATTCGGGGGTTGGGAAGTGATTGTTTGTATGCAAATAACGTAATTAAGGATAATGTGTCGGTTTATTATTATGCTGAAAATCATTACGATGGTTTTCAATCCTATAGTTGTTGTCCGGTGGGGAGCGGAACGGTGAGTAATGTGATTATCCGAGGTAACAAATTTATTAATACAACTGATTTTAATCGAAATTTTAACTGTCCGATGCGGGGAATTGGCTGCTTTGACGGAATGTATAATAATTGGGTGATAGAGAATAATGTTATTATCGTTGACCATTATCATGGTATTACACTTTCGGGGGCAACTAATTGCACGATAAGAAACAACACGATTATTGATCCTTATGATGTTACTCCACAAGACCCGAACGAACCGAATCAGTGGAATAATCCGGGGCCGGCATGGATTAGAATTACCGCTCATAAAACGGATGGTGGTGTTTTTGATGGTACTCCAAGCACCAATAATACGATTATTAATAATTTGGTTTCTGTTATGAATAATGATAATGGCATTGGTTTGATGAGTAACAATATATTAATGGGAAACAGTTTTAATTACTCGAATTATTTTGCGGATGTTTCTGCGTTTGATTTGCATCTTACTGCTACTTCTACGGTTGTTGATGCCGGTACAAATGTGAATGCTCCGCCGGTTGATTTTGATAATATTTCTAGACCTCAAGGTGCTTTTGTTGATGTTGGAGCTTTTGAATATATTGATAATCAAAATACAGAGATAGAAGAAGGGGAGATGACAGGTTTAGTTATCTATCCGAATCCTGCTAGTCATTATATTTTTATTGAAAATAATAAAGAAGCGAAATTTAGGAGTTTCTTGTATGATGGTGAGGGTAGATTGGTGCTCTCCGAACAAGTAAATCAATTAGATGTTTCTAAGGTTGCTCGGGGAGTTTATATTTTAAAAATAGAAACAAATGATATTGTTTATAACAAACGTATTGTTATTCAATAATTTTATACATACCTTAAATCCGCAAGTGATTTCGTTATGAAAAGTCAAAATGCGTATTATATTGGTCAAGCACAGTTTTGAGACACGCAAGCGTAGCCATAGCTACGGTGAGTATCGAAAAACGAGCATTGTCAATAATGATGCGGAGTTTGGCTTTGGAATAGAAGTTCACTTGCGGATTTAAGGTACTTACTTCTTTTTAAACAGAGGAACAGTTGAACAAGCTTCTCCGTACATGATGGTTTTTGCTATTGGGAGTAGTTTTTGTGTAGCATAAACATAGGCTTCTTCCGGGACGGGGTATTGACTGCATCCTCTTATGATTACACGCATATCTTTATAAATAGAGAAATCAGCGGTTGCAAGTTGTTCTACAAAAAGTTCTCGTTCTAAATCCGATAGACTTCCTTTTACTACTTTTTTAGCAATTGGACTTAAATAGGTGGCAACCAACATATATGCCCAAACGGGGATTATGGCGTCTGCTGAAGAGTTGACCGCAACGCAAGCATCTTTATAAATGCTCCAATCCATTTTTTGCATGGCTTTCCGGAACTCTTTTTCTTTTAGAACTAAGCCGTTCCATAAATAAGGAGCAAGGTCAAAAACTTTACGTTCTCCCTTTATATAAAAATCTTCCAAATTGAAGTTGACCAGACCACTTTTGGCAACTCTATTTACGATTACTTCCATAAATTTATAAAAAACCTAATTCCAGCTTTGCTTCTTCACTCATAAAATCGTGCGACCACGGTGGGTCGAAAATTATATTTACTTCAACGGAATTAACGCCAAATACATATCCTACTTTTTCTTTTACTTCGTTAGGCATAGACTCGGCAACCGGACAATTGGGAGAGGTCAAAGTCATCTCTATGGTTACATTGAAATCATCATCTATTTTAATTTCATAGACTAAGCCCAACTCAAAAATATCCACGGGAATTTCCGGGTCTTGTATTGTTTTTAACATATTAATGACTTTCTTCTCGATGGTCTTTTTTGCTAAAGCTAAATCTTTCGGTAAAGTCTCTTCTTGTACTTTTCCCTCTTCTTTTTTCTTTGAAAACAATCCCATTTTACCCAATATTATTGAAAAGAAGTGTTGAACACCTCTATTTAGATTAATTCTAAAACAAAGATAAGGAGAACTTGATGAAACTAATACAATAAGCCGAAAATATTTCTGTATTTTTGTTACATTGGATGAAAAATAAAGATTATATACTCATAGTTTATGCGATAATTGCTTTAATCAATCTTGTTGGTGAGGCGATTGAACAACCGGTTTTAATATGGTTAAGTAAACCTTTATTGATGCCGATATTACTTTTTGGGTATTTATGGCAAAGCAAACGACAAAATATTAATCCTAAATTGAGTGTTATTTCGGCTCTTATTTTTTCGTTTTTAGGAGATGTGTTTCTTTTGCCTAAAGATAGTGAATTGTTCTTTATGTTCGGATTGTCATCTTTTCTTTATGCTCAAGTAGCCTATATTTTTACTTTTTCTAAAAATATCCGAATTAAAGAGGTTAACAAGTTCTTTTTGCTACTTGTCGTTAGCTTATTTTCAATAGCTTTGTTAATTCTATTCTTTGCTTTATATCCATATTTGGGAGATTATAAGATTCCTGTTATTATCTATGGCTCTATCGTTTCATTGATGGGTATTACCGCTACACTTCAGAAACCCTTTGTTCAATCAAATAGTTTTAAATACTCTTTTTCGGGGGCTTTGTTTTTTATTGTTTCTGATTCTATCATTGGAGTTGATAAATTCATTTTTCATCAAGAACTTCTTTTTGCTGATGTTTCAATTATGCTTTTTTATATCTTGGGGCAGTTTTTGATTATTAAAGGATTTTTACTTCGTAACTGATTTCTTTATTCATATAAACAACATTCAAATGAAAATAATTTTTAAATCAATAGGGACAATTTATACCCCTTACAAGAGTAAAGAAAATATGCCTATACAGCCTAAGGGAGCTAAGGATGTAAAGGGAAAAATTATACTCGATAAAATTTTAGAAAAAGGACTTGATGATTTAATTGAATTTTCTCATATTATCCTAATCTATTATTTTGACAAATCTTTTGGTTTTGATTTAAAAACTAAACCTTTTTTGGATGAGACTAAAAGAGGTGTTTTTTCAACAAGAGCTCCTAAAAGACCTAATAATATTGGGTTATCTGTTGTGGAATTAATTGACATCAATGAAAATATATTGTTTGTTAAGAACGTAGATATGCTGGATGAAACTCCATTGTTAGATATCAAGCCCTATATTCCCAAATTTGATGTATATAGTACGAAAAGAAACGGATGGATAAATCAAAAGATTATTGACCTTAATACAATTAAGTCAGATAATCGTTTTTCATAACGAAATTACTTACGGGTTTGAGGATAGCTATTAGTCTCCTATGATAAACTTTTTTACAAATTTATTACCCTTTAGATTTGTTCCTTTGATAAAATACAGGCCACTTTTCCAGTCTTGTGTATGGATAATTACTTGTTGGTTAGTATTTGTTTTTACGATTTGTATCAATTCTCCAACAGCGTTGTATATTGCTAGTTTTTTTATTGGTATTTCTACTGAAATTTGCAACCAATCCTTTGCGGGATTAGGAAAAATTTGCACATAATTGCTAGGTAATATAGGAATATTAGTTGGCGTTGAGTATTCGTAAGCTCCTATATCTACCGAAGTTCCAAAAGGTCTGGTGTTGTTTTCAAAATCAAAAATTGGCGAACCTAACACAGCTCCATTATCGATAGCGGGCGAATTACTTTGTAGATGAAAATCATCAGTAGAAATATCAACAAATTGTGGGCTTTGAAAAAAGGCATTATTTCCGCTTAGAGTTCCCGATGCCGTATTGTTACCATAAATCAAATTATTTTCTATGATAGCATTTCCGTTCATTTGTTGAATGGAAAGTTGGGCACTATTATCACTGCATATATTGTTTTGAATGAAAATATTCGAAGCATCGGGATTGTCTATATATATTCCAAAGCCCCAACCTCCGGCATAATTACCATTGTTAAAGCAAGTGTTGTTTATTAATTTGATATCTGAGATGGGCTTTGCCCCTTGAAAACCAATATCGCTCCACGCACCAATTTCTATTCCTCCGTATTTATTGGTGTAAATAATGTTGTTGTAAACTTTTACATTCTCAATTAGTCCCCCGTTTTCGGAGGCGATTGCAATTCCACTTTCGGAGCAATGGTGTACTTTATTATTATAGATGTTAATGTTATAGGTGTGCACATCCCAAGCATCTGCATAAATACCCAATCGATTATTTAGGTGATGAACGTTATTTTGGTAGATATTTACATCGTGAGAACCTTGTTTAGCATCTACCCCTTCGCCTCCGTTTGTTCCTTGTCCGTTATGATGTATTTCGTTGTCGAAAACATTACAAAATGAGGATTGTGAAATTGTTATACATTCTTGTTCTCCGTCATTGCAGGCTAATTCCACTTCGTTGTTCTGAATATTAATGTTAGAACTATTCCATACGCCTATACCGCTTGAATAAGTATTGTAAGTTTTACAATTTTTAACGGTGATATGCGTGCGTTTTCTATCCAAACACCTGTGTAATCAGCATTTTGAACCGAAAAACCATCCAATTCAATGTAGTTTACATCAGACAAATCGACTAATCCGTTCCATGAAGCTCCCCACGAAATTCCGTTGCCGTCTATCACGACAATATCGTTTAAAAAGTTGGTGATGACGATTGTGTTTGTTGCGATTCCTGAATGAGAGAAGAGCACTCGCTCATTGTATGTTCCTTCTCTAACAAATACCGTGTCGCCGGCACCGGTAATATCGACTCCTTTTTGTATCGTTAGCCACGGTGAACTAATAGTCCCTGTGTTATTGTCGTCGCCTGTTTTGGCAATGTAATAGGTAGCAGAATAGAAATGACTACAGAAGATAGAAAGAAATAGGATGGATACTAGTTTCATTTTTTAGGGTTTTATGAGCTGTTTGTGTTTAAAACTCTAAGACTTCTATTTTATTTCTGAAGAGTTTTATTTTGCCTTCTTTTTCTAACTTTTTTAATAAGCGAGAAACGACTACTCTTGATGTATGTAAGTTGTACGCTATTTCTTGATGTGTATTGGTAATGGTGGTTGAGCCGATAAGTTTTACTTTGTCGGTTAGGAATTTATATAGGCGTTCATCCATTTTCATGAAGGCTAATGTATCAATGGTCATTAGCATTTCTTCCAAGCGTATATTGTAGCTTTCAAAAACAAAGTTTTTCCATGTTTGGTATTTACAGAGCCACTCTTCCATTTTAGCTACCGGAATCAGAATCAGTTCTGCGTCTTCCACTACTACGGCTTTAATTTCACTTTTTTTATTCCCCATACAACAGGTTAGTGAAAAAGCACATGTATCGCCACGTTCTATAAAATATAATAGTAATTCTCCTCCGTCTTCGTCTTCACGTACAATTTTAATAGAGCCTTCCAATAAGAGGGGCATGTTCTTAATGTAACTACCATATTCAAGGAGTTTTTCTCCTCGTTTCATACATTGGTAAAAGCCTACTTCGGCTATTTCTTCTATTAATTCTTCTTCAAATAAAAATCCGTAATTATCTTTTAGCTTCTGTGGTACCATGCTTTTTTTCTTTTGCTTTTCGGGCATATTCTTCATCGTAAGAGAAGAACATATTTGCCCAAACTATCTTGGATAAAGCATAAAGATAAGGACCTAATCCGATTAAAGAAATAAAAAGTAAAGAAATTAATAGTACGGGGCTGTAATTTGGATAGAGTACTGTAAGAGCTACCCAAACGGTTACAAACATAGCTATACCAAAGGCATAGGAAACGTACATAGCTCCGTAGTAAAATCCGGGTTCGGGGGAATATTTTAGTCCGCATTCGGGACACTCTTTTTTTACTTCTCCGGCTTTCTTTAAATTATAAGGATTGTTGCATTCAAAGAAGTCACCCTCTAAGCATCGTGGGCATTTGAAGTGAAGTGAACTGTATAATTTTTCTTTCATAGTCTTTTCTTATAGGGGTACAAACTTAATTATTTTTTTCCTTGTTGTCTGTGATTTTTGTAACAGCTTTTTTTTCGCGTTAGGGATTATTAAGCGACTATGAAAAATAGTTGAGTTTTTGAGCTAACGTAAAAATTTAGGTAGTTTTATAATTGCTTGATTATCAAGGTAGTGTTTTTACGTTGCTTGGAATCCTTAACACGAACAAAATAGACGGGACAAAGTGTTTTTTGATTCCTTGTCCTTCTTCATGAAAATTTTCCATAGCTGAGGCTATGCAAAATTTTTATTCATCGTCTAAGAAACCAAAAATTTACTTTCTATTCGCCAATTTCACTCGCGTCAGACTGTCTAAAAAGTAACAATTTGAGTAACAAAAAAGCGAAATTTTCAGGAATCTAGTGAATTTGATTGGTTTTCATGATTTTACGAAAAACAGCTAAATTGCTTTGATTTTTATTCTTACGTTACAATATGAGGCTATTTTTAGGGAAAATAAGGCTGAAAATTGGATGAATAAGCTTGTCAACTTATCCACACCTATAATATTTATAATTCTTCTTAAATTGTAAGCAATAAAGATAAGTCCAACATCTGCAGATGCTCTTTTCTTTTCTTTTTTTTGTCATAATATGATCAAATCCCCATTGCCTTTTCATTGTTCCGAAAGGGTGCTCTACAATGGCTTGTCTTTGTACGTATATTTGGGGATTATCAGCTATATTTTGTTTGTTTTTTTCTAAGGCTTCTGCAAATTCGTGTCGTTCTATTATTCTTTGATATTTTGCTCTGGTACATTGTGATTTTTTACTGGGCAATCTTTACAATTTTTGGTTTTGTATTGTTTTACTCTATATCCTCTTTTTTCATAGCATCTGTCATTTGAATTAAAGTCTGTCCTTCCGGACAAGTATAATTATCTTGTTCTTTATTGTATTTGAATTCACTTACGTTATAATCAGGATTAGGAGAAGTAGATGTCAAATTAGGAACACAAACGTGTGTAGTAACACCGAGTTGTTGGGTTTTATGAATTTCATCTGTTTTGTAGTATCCTTTGTTAAATACAGCATTGAAATTATTGTTTCCTACTATCTCTATGGCTTTTTTTACCATGGAGGTCATTGCTCCTTTATCTGTTTCATTGGTTACTTCATAATCAATTGGAAGTTTATATTTTGCATCAGCGGTAGACTGTATGTTATAGCCTACTTCCGTTATGGCTCCTCTTATTAAGAGTTTACGGCTTTCCGGGTCAGAAGTGGATACTTGAGTTTCTCCTGTTTCTTGTAATTGTTTTTCGATAGCTTCGTATCGTTTCTTATGCTTGTTTTCTTTGCTATTTTTTTAGTGAGTTCTTCTTTTTTATCTCCGTCTGCTGTCTCTAATTCTTTGTTGTATTCAGCCAGTTTGTTTTCGATATAAGCAAGGTGTCTATCTATTTTCTTTTGATTATAATTATTTTTCTTTGAGTTTTGTGCTCTTAGTTTTGTACCATCTCTAGCTAAAAGGACTCCCCCAATTAAGTCTAAATTTTTAGCTAGGCTTACCGCAGTCCTAAAAACTTTTTTGATAGCTTTTGGATTGTCTCGTCTAAAATTAGATATTGTATTATGATTTGGAACAAGTCCTCTCATTAACCATATCAATTCCATTTGCATTCTCTTTCCAACCCTCTTGAAGGTAAGCGTACGGTGAAGTACGTCTTGTAAGATGATTAAAATACACTGACTTTTGTACCTAAACAAAAAAAATAGAAATTTATGTTAGAATTAGGTACAGA
>JALWSJ010000221.1:871-5674 GCA_026993705.1 Flavobacteriales bacterium | reverse complement strand
GCATATATGCAACAAACCAAAAGAGTGAGTAGTGATAGCCCGACCCTCATTTGCAAAACAAACGTTTCGCGAGAGCGATATGTTTGTTTTGCAAATGAGGGGAACGCCCAAAACTTTATCTTTATGAACTCTAATAAAACTACAACCTATGAAAATTAAACCCAATTTAGCTGTTAATGAAACAGGATTTTTATTTAATCCTTCTACGGGAGATTCTTTTTCTTTGAACCCTACTGGTCAGGAAATATTGACGCTTTTTAAGCAAGGTAAATCAGATGAAGAGGTAATTGAACATATGACACAAGAATATATGATTGATAAGAACACCGTTGAAAAAGATTTGTACGATTTTAAAATAATGCTATCTAACTATAAGTTGGGAGAAGAGCAAAATTAATCCTTACGATATGTCAAAACCAAAATATACAATTGCCGTTACGGGGCTGAATGCTATTGATAGCCCAGGACCAGGATTGGCTGTAATTCGGGCATTGAAGGATGCTACTTCTTTTGATGTGCGAATCATCGGACTTTCTTATGAGAGTTTGGAACCTGGTGTTTATATGCACGAGTATGTAGATAAAAGTTATCAAATCCCCTATCCTACTGCTGGACAAGATGTTTTGCTTGCTCGGTTGGAGTACATTCACTCTAGGGAAGAATTGGACTTTATTTTTCCAAATTTCGATGCTGAATTGTTTAACTTTATTTCTCTAAAAGATAAACTAAATGACATATATGGTATTAAAACCGTTTTGCCTACGCTTGCTCAATTTGAGGCTCGCCACAAGGTGAATTTATACCAATATGGAAAACTGCATAACATCAAAGTTCCATTTGCTCAGATGGTTAATTCTTCTTTGGAGATTTCTCCGATTGCGGGACAATTAGGATTTCCAATAGTAGTAAAAGGGAAATATTATGATGCAAAAATTGCTTATACAGTAGCTCAAGCAACCCAACATTTTAATAAAATAAGTGCAGAATGGGGACTCCCAATATTGATACAAGAATTTGTAAAGGGTTCTGAGGTAAATGTGTGTGGAATTGGTGATGGTGAAGGAAATACCTTGGGTGCTGTGCCTATGCGTAAACTTTATATTACCGATAAAGGAAAAGCTTGGGCCGGAATTACCTTGGATGACGAAAATTTATTGAAAATAACGCGTGATTTGGTCAAAGAAACAAAATGGAAAGGTCCTTTTGAATTGGAATTTATGAAGACCGATGACGACCAATATTACTTGATTGAAATTAATCCTCGTTTTCCTGCTTGGTGCTACCTAACTGTTGGTGCAGGTCAAAATCAAGTTGAATCGCTAGTTAATTTAGCTATGGGAAATGAAGTTGAACCAATGACGGACTACGAAGTAGGGAAAATGTTTATCCGCTATTCGCACGATATGATTATCGACATTAAAGAATTTGAACAAATATCAACCTACGGGGAATTATAAAAACTACCTTTAAAACACATATAAAATATGGCTCAAAAAAAACAATACGAACGCCCAATCATCAAGCCTTTAAATACAGGTTTGATGAATAAATTCGGTACAAAAACTGAATATGCTCCTGTAAAAATGATTGACGGTGCTTACGTAAAAGATTTAATAAAAGAATACGGTTCTCCGCTTTTTGTCCTCTCAGAAAGAAAAATAAGAGATAATATACGCAACGCTAAAAGAGCTTTTGAAACAAGGTATCCTAAAGTTCAATTTGCTTGGTCGTATAAAACAAACTACTTGAATGCCGTTTGTAACATCTTTCATCAAGAAGGCTCTTGGGGGGAAGTGGTTTCTATTTTTGAATACAAAAAAGCCATTAAAAATGGTGTTCCTCCTGAAAAGATTTTATTCAATGGTCCTGATAAGACTGATGATGATTTAACCATTGCTATTAACAATAATTCTTGCATTCATATTGATCATTTAGATGAATTGTACAGAGTGATAGAACTTGCAGGCGAATTACACAAAAAACCACGTGTTGCTATACGTGTGAATATGGATACAGGAATTTACCCAATGTGGGATAGATTTGGATTTAACTATGAAAACGGACAAGCTTGGGATGCCATAAATAAAATTATAGCTTCGGGAAAACTAGATTTGATTGGGCTTCACGCTCATATCGGTACATTTATGCTATCGGCTAAGGCCTACGGTATAGCAGCGTCCAAACTAGCAGATTTAGCACTTTCAGTAAAACGAATGTTTGGTATAAAATTGACTTACATTGATTTAGGTGGTGGATTCGCTTCTAAAAACACGCTAAAAGGTTCGTTTCAAATCGGTGCGGATGTAACTCCTGAAATTAGTGATTATGCCGAAGAAATTAGTACTGCTTTACTAAACGCAGGATTTCCAACCGAAGATTTACCTTATTTGTATCTCGAAACAGGAAGAGCCTTGGTGGACGATGCAGGATTTCTTTTAGGAACTGTCATTTCTAACAAGCGACTTTCGGACGGAAGAAGAGCTACGATAATGGATTTTGGGGTGAATATTTTATTTACATCATTTTGGTACGACCACAAAATAAGTCCTGCACAAGATTTTAGTCACCACACAGAAGAAAGCGTATTGTATGGTCCTTTATGTATGAATATTGATGTTGTTCGCGAAAACGTAACCTTGCCTCCTCTAATGGCAGGCGATCACGTAGTTGTGCATTATGTTGGTGCTTATAACATTACACAATCGATGCAATTTATCTCTACTCGCCCTGCCGTTGTACTTATAGATATGAAAGGAACACCGCACGTTATTAAGCGAAAAGAAACCATAGAAGATGTAGAGCAAGGAGAAAAAGTTCCAGATTACTTAGAAAAGTTTGAACTATAACCCCCTCTAAAAAGTTCAAAGACTATCATAATTTGGGCGTTCCCCTACCAACAAAAAAGAGCATTTCCTTTTCAGGAAACGCTCTTTTTTGTTGGTAGGGTCGGGCTATCACTACTCGCTTTTTTTGCTTGCAAACAGCGTAAGCGTACGGTGAAGTACGTCTTGTAAGATGATTAAAATACACTGACTTTTGTACCTAAACAAAAAAAATCGCCTAAGTCTTGAAAAAAATAAATTCTTCAAATTCTCCATAAAGTTTATTGCATTGAGCATAGCAGTGTGGAAATATTTTATTCATCGTCTAAGAAAACTAAAAACTCTCTTTCTTTCGGCTCGTTTCAAAATTAAAATGGTATAAGACCCTAACGCAAAAACATGAATCTCACTCGTAATTCGTATTATTTCAACATCTAATAGCAATACCCGAAAAAGATTATTAATTTTGTGCAACCTCATTTAAAGGATAAATAACACGCCTTCACAAGTGAACAGAATCACACTAAACAAGTTCATGGTGAACAATGTGTAAACCTATCAAAAATAAACAGAAAATGACTTTAGAAGAAGCTTTAGAAAGATACACGCCTGTAATTGGGCTTGAAATCCACGCACAATTAAAAACCAATAGTAAACAATACAGCAACGACCGAAACGACTTCGGCGACATTCCTAACACCAATGTAAGCCCTGTAAGTATCGGACACCCTGGTACGCTTCCCGTTTTTAATGAAAACTCTTTAAAATACGCCGTCCGTTTAGGATTAGCTTGCCAATCCGATATAACCAGATTCATGCACTTCGATAGAAAAAATTACTTCTATGCCGATTTACCAAAAGGATATCAGGTAACACAAGACAAAACACCAATCTGTTGGGGTGGAAGAGTTTTAATAAAAGGAGATGACGGAAAAGAAAAAGCTGTAGAACTAACTCGAATCCACATGGAGGAAGATTCCGGAAAAAGTATTCACGATATGGATCCTTTTGATACGTTAATCGACCTCAACCGTGCCGGTGTACCATTAGTGGAAATCGTAACAGAACCGGTTATAAAATCAGCGAATGAGGCTTATAATTATCTTACAGAAGTACGGAAATTAGTTCGCTATCTTGATATTTGCGATGGTAACATGGAAGAAGGTAGTTTACGTTGTGATGTAAATATTTCCATCATGAAAAAAGGGACTGATGTTTTTGGTCAACGTGTCGAAGTTAAAAATATGAACTCTATCCGTAACGTTGCCAAAGCCATCGAATACGAAATAGTGCGTCACGCTGAACTATTAGAAAACAACCAATCTATCGCTCAAGAAACAAGAAACTTTGATGCTACTAGTGGAACTACGGTAGGTATGAGAACCAAAGAAGATGCTCACGATTATCGTTACTTCCCAGAACCTGATTTAACTCCTCTTTTTGTTTCTGATGAGTACATTGAAGAAATCCGTAAAAACTTACCCCCTTTACCAAATGACTTATTCAAGAAATATATCAACGAATTAAAACTTTCGGAATATGATGCCTATAACCTCACCGACAATAAAAGTATCGCTCTCTATTTTGAAGAGTTAATCACATATACAAAAAATTACAAAGCAGCAGCAAATTGGATGATGGGAAGTATAAAATCTTACTTAAACCAAAATGCGTTAACTATTGAAGAATTTCCAGTGTTACCGAAAAAAATTGCAGAAGTTATTGAAACCATAGAAAGTGGAGCAATTAGTAATTCTGTAGCCTCCCAAAAGATATTCCCTTTACTTATAGAAAAACCTGATAAAAGTATTTTAAAAATAGCAGAGGAAAATAATTGGGTAATTAAAAACGATACCAATGAAATTGAAACAATCATCAAAGGCATTTTTGAAAAACACCCTGACGAAACCGAACGTTTTAAAAATGGAGAGAAAAAACTAACCGGATTTTTCATGGGACAAATTATGAAAGCCACCAAAGG
>JALWSJ010000221.1:0-861 GCA_026993705.1 Flavobacteriales bacterium | reverse complement strand
CCCTAAAACCACAGCCGGACTTATCAATAAAGTAATCAAAAGCATCTAATTTATTATTATGAAAACGTCAATCACAACTATAGGCTTTGCCTTGCTCTTTTCTTCCGCTTTATTTTCTTGCAACAACGAAGATAAGGCTTCAGAAAAAAAACATACTCCGGATGCTGCCGAAAGCAATATCCAATACGAAAATGTAAACACCACCGCAAATGCAAATGCTTCAACCTTTACCGTAAAGGGACAGTTGGAAAACGGAGGAGGCAAAAAACTGTATCTTTACATTTGGGCAGGGCAACAACCGCAAATAATAGATAGTATTACCATCCCCGAAAATGGAGAAATTGAATTAAAAGGTATTGGAGTCAATCATCAGTTCTACGGCATAGGAAACGCACCTAATAATATGCGTCTTCTTTTACTTGACCCTAAAAAAAGTATCACTATTAAAGGAGATTACAACAATTTACCTAAAATTGAAATCAAAGGTTCAGAAGACACTAAAATATTAGATGAATTTACCAAAAAGCAAAAAGCCTTTTATGAAAAGATGCAAGAACTTCAAATTCAACTCAAAGCTATACCTAACGGACAAAACTCTCAAAAAGGAAAAGAAATTGTAAATGAATCTGAGAAAATCACAGATGAATATACTCAATTTGTTCACGACTTTATCGACAAACATTTAAACTCACCTGCAATTTTAGCGGCAGCAAATGATTTATTTGACCCGGAAAGTCAAAAAAAATACCTTCCTAAAATAGAACACGCCTTGGCTAACACAATGAAAGATACGCCTTTTCATAAAAATGTACAAGCTAGAATCGAGCAATTAAAGCAACCGCAACAAGCTCAACAACCACA
>JALWSJ010000220.1 GCA_026993705.1 Flavobacteriales bacterium | reverse complement strand
CCTGTTATAATGTGATATTCTTTCTTCATTCAACAATAAAAAAGAATAAAATCTAAGCTTTTAATTCTTTGATTTTATTCATAAATAAACTTAACTCTTCTTTTACTTTAGGGGCTAAAATGTATAAACCAATCATATTCGGAACCAACATAGCAAAAATCATAGCATCTGAAAAATTGATAACCGATTCTAATTTGGATGCTGCTCCAACAATTACAAACAAACAAAATAGTCCTTTGTAAATATATTCTGTACGTTTGCTTCTCCCAAATAAATACGACCAAGCTTGATACCCGTAATATGACCAAGAAATCATGGAAGAAAAAGCAAAAAGAACGACTGCTAATGTTAGTACATAAGGAAACCACGAAAAGGTAGCTTCAAAGGCTTGTGAGGTGGCTTTTACGCCGTGTTCAACCTCTTGTCCGTACGTCATTATTTCACCATTACCATTTGAAATCACCAAAACCAAAGCCGTCATGGTACATACCAAAACAGTATCGATAAAAGGCTCTAGTAACGCCACCAATCCTTCACTTGCGGCATATTTTGTTTTTACCGCAGAGTGAGCAATCGATGCAGAACCAATACCTGCCTCATTGGAAAAGGCGGCTCTTTTAAATCCTTGAATTAAAACTCCTATTACTCCTCCGACAATTCCAACACCGGTGAAAGCTCCGGTAAATATTTGTCCGAAAGCGTGAGGAATTTCAGCATAATTAATAGCTAATATAGCTAACGCAGCTGCAACATATATCCCTACCATAAACGGAACAATTTTATCGGTTACTTTGGCTATTTTTTGAATGCCGCCTATAATAACAACCCCCACTAAAATAGCCATAACCAAACCAAACACCCAACCGTTTCCGTGCATAACACTTGCTTCTCCACCTGAGATTGACTCTACCATAGAGAAAGCTTGATTCGCCTGAAACATATTTCCGCCACCAAAAGAACCGCCAATACACATAATGGCAAATAAAACAGCCAGTATTTTACCTAAAGTTGCTTTTCCTTTCTCTTTCAAACCCTTACTTAGATAGTACATCGGCCCGCCAAAAACTTTCCCGTCTGCATCTATCTCACGATACTTCACCCCTAGCGTACATTCCGTAAATTTAGAACTCATACCTATCAAACCGGCAACAATCATCCAAAACGTAGCACCCGGACCTCCAATACTAATCGCTACGGCAACTCCTGCAATATTCCCCAAACCAACCGTAGCTGAAAGAGCCGCTGTTAATGCTTGAAAATGAGAAACTTCTCCATGATGATCCCCTTCAATTCTAATCGTATCTTTAATATCACCATCCTCTTCCAAAAAAACCGTATCAGAAGCTTCTACATGTCCCTCTTCCTCTAGTTTATCATATTTTCCTTGAACAATATTAATAGCCGTCTTAAACCCTTTGATATTGATAAACCCAAAATAAAACGTAAAAAACAAAGCTCCCATAACCAATACAATCAACACCCAAGGAACATCCACCCCGTCAGCAATAGGAATGGTCTTAAAAATCAAATTCACAAACCATCCTGTGTATTCTCCAAAGGTTTTGTCAATTTTTTCATCCAAGCCTTGTGCCTGCGACAACAATGGGAATAAAAATGTAAGTAAAAAGAGTATCTTTTTCATAAAATTAAGGAGTTATAACTCACAAATATAAAAAAAATGTCGGACTAGAGAGCTTATTGCATTATTTCGTTAAAAGACTGTCTGATTATTATCATTTTTTGTGTAAATCCTTTTTATATCTTTAAGGAGAGATGTAAATTGGGCGTTCCCATTACGGCATAAAAAAGCAATTCCGTTGCACTACATAGCTTTTTAACGCCGTAATGGTCGGGCTATCCGTTATATCTTTTGTGTTGCATATATGTAACAACACAAAAGGATGCCACTTCTATCCCTAACGCAAAAAAATGAATAATAAAAATTCGATACACTAAAATTATGGAAGAAAATACAATCATAAATACAAACGTACCAAAATGGAGAAAAATACTATTTATCCTTTCACCTGTATTATCCATATGGACAATGCTGTTTGTTCAATTAGATGCCAACAACCCTGCTGTAAGTTACACGCTTGCCATAGCAATATGGATGGCAGGGTGGTGGGTTTCAGAAGTAGTTCCTCTTGCTATCACCTCACTTTTACCTATTGTTTTATTCCCTTTGTTAGGCGTGATGAACGGTAAAGAAGTTTCTTCTACATATTTTAATCACGTCATATTTCTATTTATTGGTGGATTTTTAATGGCTTTAGCGATTCAAAAATGGGGATTACACAGAAGAATTGCCTTAACCATTTTAAAAGTAGTAGGGCTAAGTCCTGCAAGAATATTATTCGGATTTATGTTTGCGTCAGCATTCTTATCCATGTGGATTTCCAACACCGCAACCACAATGATGATGGTTCCCATTCTTTTATCAGTTGTTACAAAGTTTGAAGAAATAAACGGAAGAGAAAAAAATCAAAAATTTGCGGTAGGTTTATTATTAGCGACTGCTTATAGTGCATCTATAGGTGGGCTGGCAACGCTAATCGGAACACCTCCAAATTTATCATTTTCTAGAATTTACAACATTTATTTTCCATCTGCACCCGAAGTTTCATTTGTAGACTGGTTTGTTTTTGCTTTGCCTGTAACCGTAATTATGTTTTTGATTTTATTTCTTTATTTGCGATTCATTTATATTGGAAAAAATAAACTCAATAAAAACATAACAGGAAACGAATTAAAAAATGATTTTAGTAATTTGAGTACAATATCTCTCGAAGAGAAAATTGTCGGTGTATTATTCTTATCAATGGCTCTTCTTTGGTTTTTTCGTTCCAATATAGATTTAGGATTTATTCAAATAAAAGGTTGGGCTTCTTTCTTCTCTCATCCCGCTTATATCAATGATGGTACAGTTGCTATTTTCATTGCTGTTTTGCTTTTTGTACTTCCCTCCTCAAAAAAGAATGAAAAAATCATGAATTGGAAAGATACTGAAGATATACCTTGGGAAATCATTCTCCTATTTGGTGGAGGTTTTGCACTAGCAAGTGGATTTAAAGAATCAGGACTTTCGGCTTGGTTTGGAGAACAACTAGTGGGATTAAAAGGAGTACACCCGTTTATTCTTATTGTAAGCATTAGTTTAATCGTAACTTTCCTTACTGAGCTCACCTCTAACACTGCTACTGTAGAAACTTTTTTACCAATTTTAGCAGGACTTTCCATCAGTCTAGACACTTCCCCTCTTTTGTTTATGCTTCCTGCAACATTGGCTGGCTCTATGGCTTTTATGTTGCCTGTTGCAACTCCTCCGAATGCCATTGTCTTTGGGACAAAAAAAATCAGAATCAGCGAAATGATAAAAACAGGATTATTTCTAAACCTTGTCGGTACTTTGGTTATAAGTGCTATCGTTTACTATTGGGGTATTATCGTGTTCCATATTGATATACCTTAAATGGTATCATTATCAGTTGCGGATTTAAGGATATATAGAAGTTGTTTTACAGTCTATTTAAGTCATTTATAAAACAACTTGATTATCTTTGCAAATCTCATATTTTAATTCATTATGATTTTCCGTTTATTTGTTTTCATAGTTATAGTTCTTCAGTTAATTGGATGTAAGCAAGACCGATTGAAAATAGATATTTCTTCAAGTAAAGTCAACCTCCCACTAGAACGAATGGAAAATGAATTGTTAGGGTTTAAAGGAACAGACTACAATAAACTCAATAAAAAACTACTACAAAAATACGGTGTTCTATACGAATTGTTTATCGCTCGAATGATACACGAAGGCAAACCGACAGACCCTGATATAGGAGTTAGATTAAAACGGTTTGTTGAGGATACTACCATTCAATCCATCTATACGGACATAAAAAATGAATTTAGTAATTTTTCTCAATTCCACGAAGGGTTTAACAAAGCTTTCTCACACTATCATTATTACTTTCCCGATAGTTCTTTGCCTAAAATTGTTACCTTTTATTCCAACTTCAATGCAAAGGCACTTCCTCTAGACTCTACACTAGCCATAGGTTTGGATATGTATTTGGGGGCAAATAATGAACATGTAAAAATGATACCTAGAGATATTCTGCCTCAATACATCAAAGACGATATGGATAAACGCTACATGATAGCCGATGGAATGAAATATTGGTTACTCAACCGTTTTTACGATGAAAATTCTGGTGATGATTTTGCTTCTCAAATAATTGCCTTAGGAAAAATAATGTATCTGCTTGATGCTATGCTCCCCGACACACCTGATGAAATAAAAATCGATTATACAAAAGAAGAAATAGAATGGGTTCAACTACACGAAGAACAAATATGGAAAACCTTAATCGATGAAAAAATACTATACACTAAAAACCCAACCATAATCAATCAATTCATTGTTGATGGTCCTTTCACCAAAGGTTTACCCAAAGAATCGCCTTCTAAAGTCGGTATTTGGGTGGGTTGGCAAATCGTTAGAGATTATGTAAATGAAAACGATATTGATGTGTTAACTTTACTCAAGGAAAAGAACAGTTTAAAAATACTTAAATCATACAAACACGGAAAAAGATGAACAATAAAAAAAGTGAAATCTCTCTAAAAGTAGAATTAGATGTCAATAACATTGCCGAAAAAATAACATGGAAAGCTGATGATGCTTCTGAAAAAGAAAAAGAAGCAAAAGCTTTCTTACTTTCGATTTGGGACAAGGAAGACCAAGAAACACTAAGAGTAGATTTATGGACAAAAGATATGTCTATCGAAGAAATGAATAAATTCTTTTTTCAAACCTATATGACCATGGCAGACACCTTTGAAAGAGCCACCAACGAAGATGGTATCGGAATAGCGATGCGTGAATTTGCCGAATTTTTCGGAGAAAAAATGGGCGTAATCAAACCAACAGGTAAGTTTAATTAAGAAAGCAATTACTCTCGGGCAACGTTTAAATTGCTGTTTAGTTTATGAAATATACCATTTAAACATTGAAACGAATCTAATAAAGCGTTTTATTTTCCTTATACTTCTTCATAAAATCTTTCCATAGCTACGGCTATGCAAAGATTTTATTCATTGTTTAAGAAAACTAAAACTCACTTTCTTTCGTCTTTTTTCGATATTTAAATGGTATTATAACCAACTCCGTATGAAAGCCATAAACAAAATAGCCGTATTCTTTTCCGTAGCCTTTCAGCCTCTTTTCATGCCTTTTGCCGGTATGATTTGTATGTTGGTACTCAATTCTACTGTCAAAGAAAACATGTCAAATGAAGTGCGAATATATGTGGCAGAATTAACATTCTTATTCACCGTTATATTGCCTGCATTTGTGTTTTTACTTTTTTATAAAATGGGATGGGTAAGCGACTTAAATCTTACTGTTAGAAAAGAACGTATCGTCCCTACTTTTCTTTTAATTTCACTATTTATTACGCTATATTGGTTGGTTGATGAAACTCAGGGTGTACTCCCTGAACTAAAAACAATCCTTTTAGGCTCTATCATAGGTACGGTAATAGCAAATATAATAACCGTTTTTTGGAAAATAAGCATACACGCTCTTGGAGCTTTTAGTGTAGCTGGAGCAATCGCCGGAATCTCAGTTGCAACCCACACAGATATTCCTTCTTTTTTTTATATTACTTTAGTGATAGCTGTCTGTGTTGGAATTAGTCGTTTGATTTTAAAACGGCATACACCATTACAGGTAGTAATGGGAAGTTTGCTCGGTTTATTAAGTACCTTTATTCCTGGTTTTTTTATTGAATGACTCAAATAATTTATCCTTAAATCCGCAAGTGATTTCGTTATGAAAAGTCAAAATGCGTATTATTATTGGTCAAGCACAGTTTTGAGACACGCAAGCGTATCCATAGCTACGGTGAGTATCGAAAAACGAGCATTGTCAATAATGATGCGGAGTTTGGCTTTGTAATAGAAGTTCACTTGCGGATTTAAGGTTTATTCAAAAAATAAACATTTTTATTGTTTGTTTACAAATAAATATTACCTTTGCCAACGCTTGACGCTCGGGATGTGGCCCAGTCCGGTCAAGGCGCCTGGTTTGGGACCAGGAGATCGCAGGTTCGAATCCTGCCATCCCGACACAAAAAAACCTGAATAACTTGTTATTCAGGTTTTTTTTATGCTCAAAACTTTTTAATGATCAAATTTAATTTCGTAATATTTTGGTTGCCCACTATTTTCAATGTTACTAAATTCAATTACAGCAATATAAATAGTATTTTTATTAGCCCAAAAAATAGGTTCTTCTATACTTTCATTGATATCTATTGTCTTAAAATCAAATCTAATAATTGAACTTGCCCCATTTTTTGTTATTTCACAAATTTCTATTTGAAGATAATTATCACAATCAAATCTATCTAACCCAACCCAAAATCCTCCTTTTGACATAACCCCAAAAGAACCGTTAAAACGATCAAGCCTTTTAACTAGATAATCTGCATCTTCTTTAATAAAAACAACATTATTATAATGGTAATCACGAATAAAAAAAGCAAGAACACCCAACGTTTTATAGTACCCTTGAAATGATACTAAACATCTTACAGATTTGCAAAGTTCGCTTTCTGCAAAATCCCTTTCATGTTGACTATAAGTTTTATCAATTATTTGTAATGCTTTTTCAATTCTTTTTGAATCAATGAGTTGTATAGGAATAGCATTATAATTATCAATAAAACCTTCCTCAAAAACGTCTTTAGAAATTTGGTTAAACAGGAATGATTTGCTTCTTTCTTGTCCTTTGATTAAGACGTAACTTAAAATTAATAAAAATACTAATAAGGTTTTAAACATATCATCTTATTCCCTATCTAATTTAAGGTAATATTGTGCTACCCCCTCCTCAAACCAATTCCGCCAACACCGTTTGCGTCGCTTGAACTTTTTGATCCAACTCTACATTAATCTTTGCACTCAAAGGAACAAAAACATCTATCCTTGAACCAAATTTTATAAACCCTGCTTGTTTATCTTGCTTAGCTTCCCCTCCTGCTTTAGTAAAACAAACTATTCTTCTCGCTAATGCACCAGCAATTTGCCTAAACACAATCGGAATACCATTTGCCGTTTCCACCACAATCGTATTCCTTTCATTCTCTGTACTCGATTTCGGATGCCAAGCCACTAAATAAGAACCATCATGATGGCGTGTATAAACCACCTTTCCATTAACCGGAAACCACTGACAATGTACGTTCAGCGGAGACATAAAAATACTTATTTGTGTTGCAGGACCCTTAATGTACTCCGTTTCTTCCACTTCTTCAATCACTACAATTGTTCCGTCAGAAGGAGCCAATATATTTTTGTCATTCAGTTCGATATTGCGTTTAGGTATTCTAAAAAAGAAAACCACCACACCAAATAACAACAGCGAAACAGTAACCAACAACCCTAAAACAATACTATCACCCCAAAAAACTTTAAGGAAAATCAAATTCAAAATTGTCAAAAAAACAAATGAACCTCCAATAATTCTATAACCTTCTTTATGTATCGTCATCCTTATTATTAATGATTAATCAATTGCAAATATACGAGTTGTAAATACGCCAAAACAAACGGAGCAGAAAAAAGAACTCCGTCAAAACGATCCAAAACCCCTCCGTGCCCCGGTAAAATATTCCCCGAGTCTTTCACCCCGCAACTTCTTTTTATTTGAGATTCCGTCAAATCACCAAGCGTACCAAATACAACAATAATCAAAGCCACGATAATCCAATGAAAAACATTCCCGTCAAACTGTCCGAAAATAATCCCCACAATCACTGCTAATAAAGCACCACCATAAAAGCCTTCCCATGTTTTATTCGGCGAAATTCGCTCAAATAATTTATGCTTACCGAAAAGTGAACCAAAAACGTACGCTCCCGTATCATTTGCCCATTGAATCACAAGAAAACCAACCAACAAAAGACTGGTATAATGATTTGTATTAATCTCCATTTGATTATAATACATAGGGTCATACGCAAAGAAGTTCAATATCGACAACGGAATCACAACATACAAAATCCCCATCACCGAAAACGCAAAATTAGTAACCGGACTTTCGCTACGCCTAAACAACTCCAACGCCACCAACACCACCAAAAGCGGATAAATAAACAACAAATAAGCAAAACTAAAATCACCAAAGCTATACATTGCAATAATAAAGTAAATCAAACTACCTACCACCATTGCAATACTCTTCTTCGGCTTAAACCCAACCTTTTCCATGAGCACAAAAAACTCATACAGCCCCGCCATCGAAACCACATAAAAAAGTCCCGCCAAGGTATATTTATTCGTTGTAATCGCCAACAAAAGCACCACAACAAACACAATTCCCGTAATCAATCTTTTTACTAAATCCTTCAAATCTTACTTATTAATTAAACTTCTTTGGGCGTTCCCATTACTGCATAAAAAAGTAGTTCCGTTATCACTACACTACTTTTCAACGCCGTAATGGTCGGGCTATCCACTATATCTTTTGTGTTGCATATATGCAACAACACAAAAGGATGCCGTTCCTATCCCTAACGTGGAGAAAATAAAACTGTTTTATGCCGTTCATTTTCTTCATATTAAGGACAATCCAACTAACGCAAAAATAAAACACTGATAATCAAACGATTATTAAATCCTCAATGTTTTTACGATTGCAACAAAACTCAACTGTATTTTACACAGTCACCCAATAATCCCTAACGCGAGACATGGTACAATCTGCAATAATACATAAAAAAATGGCTGTTCTTAACAACGAAAACAAATAAAGTCATCCATTAAACACAAAGAAAAGCACCCCATTAGTTATATTTTCTTTTGAACTTACCTCGCGTTTTTTTCTTTTTCCCCTTGTACTTTTTGGCATTATGTTGCTCTGCCAACCACTTCGGTTTAGAAGAGTTACTAGGCTTTCTTTTCAATAAACGCTCCAACAAAGTTGGGTCTTTTGCTTTCGATAAAGCTTTACGAATCCACTCTTGATTTTCTTTTTTATACCAAAAAAAGAGACGATGTTGTTTTTTCTTTTCCTCAGGAGACTTTGGTGTGTAATACGGTTTCAACGTATAAGGATGATAACCCGAATAATAAATAACCGTTGCCACCGTCATTGGCGTTGGCGTAAAATCTTGTACTTGCTCCAACTCAAAGCCTAATTCCTTAGTTTCTACCGCAAGGTTAGCCATATCCTCTTCTTCACACCCCGGATGACTTGATATAAAATAAGGTATCAATCGTTGATTTAAGTTAAACTTATCGTCTATTTTATCGTATATCTTTTTAAATTCTTTAAAATGTTTGAACTCTGGTTTTCGCATCAAACGCAATGTTCCAGATGCCGTATGTTCAGGAGCAACTTTCAAACGACCAGAAACATGTCGCTTTTGCAATTGTTCCATATACCTTCGCATATCTTCTTTATCTCCTTTTTTATTGTAGCTTGGAGTTAATAAATCATAGCGAATACCACTGCCTACAAAGGCTTTTTTTACCTTGGGGTGTGCATCCACTTTTTTGTATAGCTCAGTCATTGCACTATGGTTGGTATCTAAATTAGAACAAACCATAGGATGAATGCACGAAGGAGCCACACATTTATCACAAATCGATAAATCTTTTCCTTTTAGCTGATACATATTAGCGGAAGGACCTCCAATATCGGAGATATAACCTTTGAAGTCTTCCATTTCTGTAACCTTATCCACTTCTTTCAATATGGATTTTTCCGAGCGGCTAGCAATAAACTTTCCTTGATGAGCCGATATGGTACAAAAACTACAGCCTCCAAAACACCCTCGGTGCATATTTATAGAGAACTTTATCATCTCATAAGCAGGTATAGGCCCTCTCTTTTTATATTTTGGGTGAGGTAACCTAGTATACGGTAAATCAAAAGAATTATCTATTTCTTTTTCGGTCATTGTAGGAAACGGAGGATTTATAATCAGGTTTTTCTCTCCTATTTTTTGTATAATCCGCTTAGCATAAGTTTTGTTTGACTCTTGTTCAACGTATTTAAAATTAGCAGCAAACGACTTTTTATCCTTTAGGCAAAGTTCGTGCGAATTTAACTCTAAATCTTCCCATTTTTTATTTTTGGGTATTCCCTTTTCTTGTGGTCGTAAATAAGCGGTTTGTTTCACCATAGTCAACTGATGAAAAGGAACACCTTTTTTTAACAATTGAAGCACTTCTCTAAGAGGTTGTTCCCCCATGCCATAAACCAATAAATCGGCATTACTAGTAGCAAGAATAGAAGGCATCAATTTATCCGACCAATAATCGTAGTGCGTAACCCTCCTAAGAGAAGCTTCTATTCCACCAATTAAAACAGGAACATCAGGATAAAGTTTTTTTATAATATTGGAATAGGTATTTACTGCATAATCAGGACGATGTCCTGCTTTTCCTCCTGCGGTATAAGCATCAGTTGAACGACGTCTTTTTCCAGCCGTATAATGGTTGACCATAGTATCCATACAGCCAGCAGTAATACCAAAGAAATATTTGGGTTTACCAAACTTTTTAAAATCTCTTAAATCATCTTGCCAATTGGGTTGAGCGATAATTGCAACCTTAAATCCTTCACTTTCTATAATTCTACCAATAACAGCTGTTCCGAAAGAAGGATGATCAACATAGGTGTCACCCGAAATGATAACGACATCTAATTCGTCCCAATCGCGTTTTTTTACCTCCTTCATTGTTGTAGGTAACCAATCTGTTATAGGCCTTTTACTTTCCATGTATTATAATTCGCTATTATTTTTGCAAATAAGAATTGCTTGAATTGCAAATTTCGTTTAAAAAAAAGTGTAATTGTGTAAAAACGCACGAAAAAATCAAAAAAAGTTTTGAATAAATAATTTTCGTCTTATCTTTGCAGTTCTATTTTTGAGTTAGAAAACTAAATTTAATACATAAAAACAAAAACATAATATGTTACAAATACCTGTAAAAGAAGGAGAGTCAATTGAAAGAGCTCTTAAAAGATACAAAAAGAAATTTGACAGAACCAAAGTTTTGAGACAGTTGCGTGCTCGTAAACAATTCACAAAACCTTCTGTAATTAGAAGACAGCAAAAGATTAAAGCTGCTTACGTTGAGAATTTAAGAAGACAAGAGGCTTAATAAGTAAGGCTGATGCTTACTTGATAAACCTATGTATGTTCTATTAAAGGGTGCGTAACACTTTATTTGATAAGATTAAAAAAGAGGAAACTTGATTAAGTTTCCTCTTTTTGTTTATGAACTTGTTTAAAGTTGACAGACTAATAGCGAGCGTGAAGGCTTATATTTTTTGGCAAAGCTCCATTTTTATTGCATAGCCATTAGCTATGGAATAAAAATTAGCTGAAGTCCAGAAAATATAATGCTTTACGCGTAGTTTAGTAAGTTAACTTTAAACAAGTTCTATAACTTATCATACAAATGATTTTTGTATTAAAATTATTAAACCTTTTTTATGATGATAGTTAATATCATTTAAACATTGAAAAGAACCTTATATATTTATAACAAAAGTCTTGATGTATTTGCGTTCTGCTTAACGGAAGACAAAACACACCATGATTTCGAAATATAGACTTATTTTTGTATTTTTGGGGCATGTTTAGGTAATACGGGATAAAATGGGACATATAAAAGAACTGAAAAAGCTACCACCCGAAAGAGAAAAGGTCGAAACAGTCAAAATACTCCGACAATTAAGTAAAACATCACAATCTCTTGGCGAGTTAAAAGGAATAGCGAAAACAATTCCAAATCAAGCAATGTTGGTTAATGCTGTTGTTTTACAAGAAGCAAAAGATAGTTCTGAAATTGAAAATATCATTACCACACAAGATGAATTATACAAAGCACTTGCATCACAAAACAAACCACTTTCACAGGTAAAAGAAGTGATTAATTACAGAAAAGCAATCTTTACCGGATTTGAACTGATAAAACAACAAGGATTTTTAAGAGTAAAAGACCTTGAAACTATTCAAAAAACAATTATTGAAAATAATGCAGGAATAAGAGCAATTTCAGGAACTGTTTTGAAAAATGACAAAACAGGGGAGATTGTCTATACGCCTCCACAAGAAAAAAATAAAATCTTAGATTTATTAAGTAATTTTTTAGAGCATTTTAACATTAATCAAACAGATTTACACCCGTTGATAAACTTAGCAATTTTACATTATCAATTTGAAAGTATTCATCCTTTTTATGACGGTAATGGAAGGACAGGTAGAATTTTGAATATTTTATACCTAATTATTAATGATTTACTCGATATTCCAATTTTATATTTGAGTTCGTACATAAACGAAAACAAATCAGATTATTATAAATTCTTAAATCAAGTTAATAAAACAGATAAGTGGGAAGATTACATTCTATATATGCTTAAAGCTGTTGAAGAAACTGCCAATTATACAATCAGAAAGATTAATAAAATTACAAATCAATTAGAAACAACAATTGAAAAGGTTAAAGAAGAAGCCCCAAAAATTTATCGAAAAGAATTGATAGAATTACTTTTTGAACAACCTTATTCAAAAATTGAATTTGTTGTAGAAAAATTAAAAGTTGAAAGAAAAGCTGCGTCTAGATATTTAAAAAGACTTGAAAATATTGGAGTTTTAAAATCAGAAAAAATAGGAAGAGAAAATCTATATTTAAATTCAGAATTGATAGAAATATTAAAACACTAAGCAAAACAATGTATATAAGTTATTGGGCAAATGCCAGTTAAATTAAATATTATGAATATGAACTTGTTTAAAGTTGACAGACTAATAGCGAGCGTGAAGGCTTATATTTTCTGGCAAAGCTCCATTTTTGTTGCATAGCCATTAGCTATGGAATAAAAATTAGCTGAAGTCCAGAAAATATAATGCTTTACGCGTAGTTTAGTAAGTTAACTTTAAACAAGTTCTATAAATAAGCGGTATAGTTGATTGAAAGTTTGGTACATTAAAACGCCTTATAAGACAGTTGCAAAACTCATTATACAATAATATCAAGGCTAGAGAAATTTTTTAACCACAGTTATCGTGTTGATAATAAGGATTAAAAAATTTCGATAACGCAGATGATTGAAGTAGAATGGATTTCTATTCAGTTTTTAAGTAATATTGCAACGGTCTTCTTATCTTTTTATCAAACAGGATACTGTTAGGGATAGGAACGGCATCCTTTTGTCCTCCCTCCTTTTGGAGGGCAAAAGATATAGTGGATAGCCCGACCTTTACGGCGTTAAAAAGTAGTGTAGTGCAACGAAACTGCTTTTTTATGCCGTAAAGGGAACGCCCAAAATAACAAACAAGATATGAGAAAAAAATACGGATTATTCAGGTTTTTATATAAATTATATTTCGGTATTATTTACATTGGGATTGGTCTTTTGATGTATCCTTTAATGTTTCTGCTGATTCGTGGAGATAAAGGTATTGAGAGGGGAATTCAGATGAAACGAATTTGGTCGAGGATATTGTGTGCTTTGGTTTTTGTGCGTACGAATGTTAAGTTTGAAGAGGACTTGCCTACGGATAAAGCCTACATTTTCTGTCCTAATCATACGTCTTACTTAGATATTGTTTTGATGTATGTGATTATATCTCATAATATTGCTTTTTTAGGAAAATCTGAAATCTTAAAATGGCCTATTATTGGTTTATTCTTTAAGCGCGGTGTGGATATTCCTGTGTATAGAGATAGCAAAGTGAAGGCTTCTGATTGCTTGATTCCTGCGAGAGAAGAGTTGTTGAAAGGACGTTCTCTAGTTATTTTTCCTGAAGGAAAAATCCCTGACCACGCTCCCAAATTAGCACCGTTTAAAAGGGGTGCTTTTTCGTTAGCGATGGAAACGGGAATACCTATTGTTCCAATAACTTTTTATAATAATTGGCGACTGTTTAGCGACCACACTGATTTGTTTGGTCCTGCTAAACCCGGTACAGCAAAAGTTAAAGTCCATAAACCTTTGTATCCGAAAGATTTCAAAGATTATGTATCTTTGCAAGAGAAAACCTTTAGCATTATTGAAAACGAATTAAAAAAGTATGAAAATCAACGATAAAATTGTAGATAAAATATCCGGATTATGTAAACTGGAATTTACCGGAGAAGAGAGAGAGGCAATAAAAAAGGACATGAATAAAATGTTGGACTTTGTGGGCAAATTGGAAGAAATAGATACTGAAGGAATTGAACCTTTGATTCATATTTCGGACGAAGTAAATGTTTTGAGACCTGATATTGCTGTTGTTTCCATAACACAGGAAGAGGCTCTTAAAAACGCTCCGAAAAAAGATTCTACTTATTTTAAAATTCCTAAAGTTTTGAACCAATGAATTGCTGTATGAAGGCGAAACGATTTGTTCTTTTGTTGATTGCCTTTTTGTATTTCAATACGCAATACTTAGCACAAGGTTGTTCTACTTGCCGTGCCCAAATTGAATCTGCAGATGGTTCGGATTTATCGGTAGGAAATGGGATTAATTACGGTATTTATATTTTGATGATAACGCCGTACATCATTCTTTTTGTCCTTTTCAGAAAAAAAATATGGGGTTTTCTAAAAGATTTTAAAAACATACATCAGTAAATGGCGGATATATACCAAGAATTAAAAAAAAGAATACTTGTACTGGATGGTGCAATGGGTACAATGATTCAACAGTATAAGTTGGAGGAGGAAGATTTTAGAAAAGGGTGGTTTGAAAATCACGAATCGCCATTAAAGGGTAATAATGACTTGCTTTCACTTACCCGCCCAGAGATTATTAAAGAAATTCATGCTAAATATTTTGATGCTGGTGCTGATATCGTAGAAACCAACACCTTTAGCGGAACTTGGATTGCTCAAGCTGATTATGGTTTGGAAAAATACGCTTATGATATTAATTATCATGGAGCAAAGATTGCAAAGGAAGTTGCAGAAGAATACACTAAAAAAACGCCTGAAAAACCTCGTTTTGTTGCAGGTTCTATTGGACCAACTAACCGTACTGCATCTATTTCACCTGATGTAAATAATCCTGCTTTTAGAAACATTTCTTACGATGAATTAGCGGATGCTTATACAGAGCAAGTTCGTGGGTTGGTTAAAGGAGGAGCTGACTTACTTTTGGTGGAAACTATTTTTGATACGTTAAATGCTAAAGCTGCTCTTTTTGCTATTCAAACGATATTTGAGGAATTAAATGTAGAGCTACCCGTTATGGTTTCGGGTACAATTACCGATGCCAGTGGAAGAACACTAACAGGACAAACAACAGAGGCTTTTCACATCTCTATGTCGCACTTTCCTTTGTTGTCTATTGGGTTAAATTGTGCTTTAGGTGCTAAGGATATGAAACCTTACCTAACTATATTGGCAAAAGAAACTGATTTTGGTGTTAGTGCACACCCTAACGCTGGTTTACCGAATGAGTTTGGTGAGTACGACGAAACACCTGAAATGATGGGTGAGCAAATCAAAGATTTTTTAGATAATAATTTGCTTAATATTGTTGGTGGATGTTGTGGTACTACACCTGAACACATTAAAGTAATTGCTGAATTGGTTAAAGACTATTCTCCAAGACCTATTCCGGAAAGGGTTGGGTAATACCATTCAAACATTGAAAAGAGCCTTTTAAAACGTTTTTATTTTGCTTATCCTTAAATAAATTTCTTTGCACTTATTTCAACCGCGTTAGGGATAATAGTGGCATCCTTTTGTGTTGTTGCATATATGCAACAACACAAAAGATATAACGGATAGCCCGACCCTCTTTTGCAAAAAGTACGTTGAGCGTGAGCGATATGTGTTTTTTGTAAAAGAGGGGAACGCCCAAAAACAAACCGAAGTTATTCTTTTGCAGGCTTAAAATCTTTTACCAAAAGTTGTAGTTCTACCAAATTCATATAGTTATTTTCATCGACTTGAAAGGCGATATCTATTAGTTGATTTGATGACAGTTCACTTATTTTGTGTCCGAGTCCAAAGCCTATTCCGTTAAAAAACATTCCGTTAGTTACTGATTTTAAATTAAATTTTAGGTGGTCTTCGCCCACTACTCTGGAATATCCGGTGTCGAGCAAGTTACGCATCATAAAAACAGGACGCATATTTTGAGGGCCGAAAGGAGCCATTTGTTTCAGTAACCGATAGAATTTTGGAAAAATAGAAGTAGAGGAGTCTAATTTAAAATCTTCAGGAGTCAATTCAGCCTCAATGGTTATTGTTTGTTGTTCTTGTTCTTCGCTAATGGCATGTTTCACTGATTCTTCAAAGGCAACCTTAAATGCTTCGAGGTTTTCCAGTTTGAGAGAAAGCCCTGCTGCGTATTTATGACCACCGAAACGCTCTAGTAAATGACTGCATTGATTGATGGCTTTATACACATCAAATCCTTTGACCGAACGTGCAGAACCCGTCGCTATACCGTCTTGTTCTACCAAAACAATGGTAGGTTTGTAGTGTGTTTCAATCAATCGAGATGCTACAATCCCAACCACACCTTTGTGCCACTTGTCGCTACTCACCACCGTAGATTTTTTGTTTTTGTACTCTGGAGAACTTAGTAACTCAAGAGCCTCTTGCGTAATGGTTTTATCAATTTCTTTTCGTTCTTCATTGTAGGAATTAATTAAAGTTGTCCATTCTTTAGCGTCTTCCTCGCTTTCCGACAGTAATAATTTCACCGCCTTTCCGGCAGAAGCAATTCTTCCTGCAGCATTGATACGGGGAGCGACTTTAAAAACCAAATCAGAAACGGTAATATCACGTGTTTTCTTTGCTGATTCCAACATGGTTTTGATGCCGATACGAGGTGTTTTTTCAATCTGTTTCAATCCATGGTAAGCCAAAACTCTGTTTTCTTTAATCAACGGAACGATGTCAGCACCAATAGCAATAGCCACCAAATCCAAGTAGGTTAAAATATCTTCAAAAGGAAGTTTCCTTTTTTCTTGAATTGCCTGAATAAGTTTAAAGCCGATACCACAACCACAAAGATCCTTAAAAGGATAAGAACAAGACGTTTTCTTAGGGTTTAAAATCGCCTTCGCTTCAGGGAGCTTTTCACCGGGAGTATGATGGTCAGCAATAATAAAATCAATGCCGTATTCATTCGCTTTTGCTATTTTGTCCACCGCTTTCGTTCCGCAATCCAAAGCAATTACCAGCGAAAAATTATACTGTTTAGCATATTCCACACCTTGAAAAGAAATACCATACCCTTCCGTATATCTATCAGGTTGATAATGCTCTATATGGGGTGTAAGTTCCCTCAAATAAGAATACATCAAGGCAACCGAAGTCGTCCCATCCACATCATAATCACCGTAAACCAATATTTTTTCATTCCTTTCAACAGCAGTCAAAACCCTTTCCACGGCAAGATCCATAT
The DNA here is from genome assembly GCA_026993705.1 of Flavobacteriales bacterium. Classification (GTDB taxonomy): domain Bacteria; phylum Bacteroidota; class Bacteroidia; order Flavobacteriales_D; family Parvicellaceae; genus S010-51. The sequence continues at coordinate 3,221 of JALWSJ010000220.1, read as the reverse complement.
CCTCCATCAAAAAAGGGTTATGCAAATCTTTCAAAGAAGGTCTAAAAAACTTTTTAGCTTTTTCATAATCGTCCACACCTCTGTTCACCAATAGTTTAGCAATAACAAAAGGAATAGAAAGTTCTTTTTGCAATCGCTTCATCTTTTCTTCATCTTTTACAGGGCTAAATTCCCATACAATTTCCTGATTCATAGTTTTATAAAGTGCTTAAAATTGATTATTTGGGCATTCCCCCTTTCTGCAACACAAACATATCGCTACCGCGAAACGTTTGTGTTGCAGAAAGGGGTCGGGCTATCACTACTCACTCTTTTGTGTTGCATAAGTGCAACAACACAAAAGGAGTTCAAACACGCCGTTCTATCCCTAACGCAGTTGATATAAGTGCAAAGAAAATGGAATTTAGTATTTTTAGATGATGAATATTTTCTTTGCATAGCTCCAGCTATGGAAATAAAATATGAAGAAGTATAAGGATACTAAAAACATTTTATTATGCTTAGATTAACTGTGTTGGGGATACCAATCCCTAACGCGAGTGTATTTTAAAGTTGAGTATGTAACGCCAAACACATAACTAAACTTTACTCCATTTTGATTTTTCTTTTTTAATTATATCAAATAAAGTAAAATAAGTAGTGATGTTTCTTGTTAATTGATGAATAAAGTAAATTAATGTTAGAACTCCCAGTAACGCAGAGATTAAAACAGCAGTATTAAGAGCAAAATACGCAGTTGCTAGGATTAGTAATATTCCAATGGCTAAAGAGAGCCAAACTCGCTTTGCGGATATACCTAACTTATTGTTAAGGGAATTTATCTCATCAAGATATTCACTGTTTTCATCTTTTAAAACAGTCTTAATCCTTATATATTTACTCAATTTAGCTTGAGAAAAAATATAAAACCCTATCGCTAAAAAGAAAGGAATTATCAAAAAGAAGAAAACAAGCATTCCCAACCCTATATTTTTTGAGATTTTAGCTTGTTTATAAAGTTTTTCAGCGGGGTCAGGCGTTTCATTTTTCTTAGGGTTAAAAAAATCTTCATTGAGTTTATCATTGATTTTGTCAACACTATTTTTATGAGCTGAAGTTTTTGGAGAAACAAGACGTTTGGTTTTAATTCTTCTTGTGTCCCTCGATTTTTTAATGCTTTCTTCCCTCTCTGACAAAAATAAGGAATCTGTATTCGTTTCCCGCTGTTTATAAAATTGAATCTTCAAAGGATTACTGGTTTGAGTAGCACAAACTCTTTCTTTTTTATGTTTAAGGGAGAAGTGAACTCCTTTATTGTATTTGCGTTTTTGCAAAAAACTTTTCCGAACAACATTATTGCTCGAAGAACAAGAATAAGCGATGCTGATAATTAAAAAAAATAATAGGTTCTTCATCCGGTTGAAATATAATAGGAGTCAAAGCTAAAGTTTTTATATCCTCTTTCCAACATAAGTAGCACCGATGTTTGCAAAAAAGAAGATTAAATTGTAATTTCGTCAGCACTTAAGGTAAAGACCTTAAGTAATACCATATGAAAATAAAAATGCTTTATTAGGCTCGTTTCAATATTTAAATGGTATAAATACCTAACGAATTAAAACATATACAACATAAAACAATAAAACAAAATGAGTTTACCAACAAATTTAAGATTTTCAGAAGATCACGAATGGATTAATCCTAACGGAGAAGTTGCTACCGTAGGAATCACCGATTTTGCACAAGGAGAATTAGGCGATATCGTATTTGTAGAGTTACCAACCGAAGGAGATATTTTAGCTAAGGAAGAAATTTTCGGAACAGTAGAAGCCGTTAAAACAGTTTCAGATTTATTTATGCCGGTTTCCGGAGAAATAATTGAAGTTAACGAAGTATTAGAGAATACTCCTGAGTTAGTAAATTCAGATCCTTACGGAGCAGGATGGATGATAAAAATAAGAATGACTGATCCTTCTGAATTAGACGACTTGATGGATGATGAAGCCTATGCTGCCCATATCGCCGGAGATCATTAAGAACTTTTATATCCGTAAAAATATAAAGAGGCTGAATAACTATTCAGCCTCTTTTTTTTGAATCAATTCTTTTGTGAAATTTCTAAGAAAATATTAACAAAAATGCCAGAAACAGTTAAAATAATACAACAACAAAAATACACCTTACTTTGGAGTGTTTTTGTTCTATTTGCCTGTTTAATCCCCGGTAAAGAAATACCTCAAGTTTCATTTATTACCATCCCTCATTTTGACAAAATAGTCCATTTTTCTTTTTATTTTATTTTATCTCTCTTGTTTTTACAACCTTCAAAAAAGCCACTAAATACCCTTTATTATTTCGCTGATATTTTATATTGTCTTGTTTTAGGAATAGTAATAGAATTTATTCAACACCATTACATCCCTAACAGAGAAGGAGATGTTTTTGATGTGTTGGCTAATTTTATGGGTAGTATCTTTGGATTATTTATTTTCGCATTGAAATTCAAAAACAACAAACGTTAATTCGTTAAATCTTTCAAGTTTTTGCAAAAAATGTTATGCATGCATAACATTTTTTACTACATTCGTATCGTCAATTACAAAAAAGCACCTTGGTAACCTGTTTAAAACAAAAAGGTATCGGTAAAAAACGATAGAGAAGTAAAATAGATGAAACCGGAAGAAACAATAGATTTTCATATACGTTGGGCGTGGTTTAATATATCCAGAATGTACAATCTTGAAGCCTCTAAATACGGTGGTTCTATGGCTATCGGTTACGCACTGTTAAACATCGATATTAATAAAGGAACACCCTCTACGAAATTAGCCCCCAAAATGGGAATGGAGTCAAGAAGCTTGACGCGAATGATAAAATCTTTAGAAGAAAAAGATATTATCTACAAAAAAACAGATAGGCAAGATAAAAGAATGGTGCGTTTATTTCTAACCGAGTTAGGAAAAGAAATGAGAAATAAGGCAATTGATTCGGTTCATCATTTCAATTACAAGATTAGAGAAGAAATCAGCCTTGAAGATTTAGAAACGACATTTAAAGTCTTATCACAAGTAAATAAAATAATAGATAGAAATAATATATTTAGTTAAACCTATATTCTAATTTACTTTAATACAGTTTGATTAGAATAAAAAAAGAAAACAAATGAAACGAAACATCAGAAAAGTTGCAGTATTGGGGTCGGGAGTAATGGGCTCTGCTATTGCATGTCACTTCGCTAATGT
>JALWSJ010000219.1 GCA_026993705.1 Flavobacteriales bacterium | reverse complement strand
GGAGTAGAACCTATATTTTGCTTTCGATTGCTATATTAACCGTTATTTTTAGTCTTATCTTGTACTATAATTTGAGGCAGAAGAATAAAATCAATAAGGAATTGGAGAAAGCTACCGAATTGGCACAACGCTCTAAAAAAGATAAGGAAGAGTTTTTCGCCTATACAAGTCATGAAATTAGAACGCCGTTGAATGCCGTTGTGGGTATGACTCAGTTGTTGGAGCAAACGAATTTAGATGAGGTGCAATACAAGTATTTAAAAACAATAAAGTATAGTGCAAAAAATATTTTGTTCTTGGTAAATGATGTATTGGATTTAGCCAAGTTGGAAAAGGGGGCAATTGTCTTAGAGAAAATTGATTTTTCTTTACGTTCCATAGTCAATGAAATTATCGATGCTTTAAGTTTTAAAACAAAAGAAAAACCGGTTTTGCTTCGGGCTAATATAGGCAAAAATGTTCCCGATAGAATAAAAGGAGACCCTTTGCGATTGAACCAAATATTATTGAATTTAACGGATAACGCTTTGAAGTTTACAAAGAAAGGGGAAGTCGTTATTTCCATTCGGAAAGAAGAACAAATAGATGATAGGGTTACCTTATATTTTGAGGTGTTGGATACGGGGATAGGTATTCCTGCGGAGAAAATAGAGAAAATATTCAAAAGCTATGAACAAGCAGGGGTAGATACTACGCGTAATTATGGCGGAACCGGACTTGGTTTGGCTATAACCAAACAATTGGTAGAGTTGATGGATTCAAAAATCAAAATAAAAAGTAAGGAAGGAGAGGGGACGGTGTTCTCTTTTTATATTACTTTTCCAAAGGGAGAGGAAGTTGATGCATCGGAGAAAGTTAAAGACAGTATCGAAAGTTTATCAAACGTATCTATATTAGCTGTGGACGATACGGATTTGAATCGCTCGATTTTTTATGATTTAGTACATTCCGAAAAACACAATGTTTCGGTTGATTTAGCAGAAAATGGAGAAAAAGCGTTGTTGTTATGCAGTAGAAAAAAGTATGATGTAATATTAATGGATTTGCAGATGCCTGTACTGAATGGTTTTGATACAACGAAGAAGATACGGGCAGACAAAAATAACTTGAATTACAATACACCGGTTATAGCTATGACGGCTCATGCTATCGACGGAGTAGCAGAACGATGTGATGAAGCGGGAATGGATGATTATATAGCAAAACCGATTAACTTATATCAATTGTACGGAAAGATAAAAAGAGTTTTACCGACAGTTGCTCTGCAAGGAGCAGTTTCGGAAAACGAAGTAGCTCCAAAAGAGGAATCGTCATTTCTGATTACAGATACGGTTAATCTTACCGGGCTAGTTGAGTTAATGGGAGGAAAAACAGAAAAGATTGTAAAGTATATAGATTTATTTCTTAAAAATGTACCACCTGATTTTGAGCAGCTAAAAGATGAGTTTAGTAAGAAAGAATGGGAGTTGGTCGCAAAGACGGCTCACAAAATAAAAGGTAATGTAGGTTATATGGGAATCGAAAAAGCAAAAAATATGTTAATCACTTTAGAAAAAATCAAGTCGGATGTTGCAATATTAGATAGAAATACCGATATTGTGAACCAATTGGAAGAAGTATTGCATATTGCGTATTCCGATTTAGAGAAAATAAAATATCAAATAATTAGCTGAAATGAGAACTATTGTAGTGGATGACGACGATTTGTCGAGAAGTGTGATAGAAGACTTGATTGCCGAGACTTCGGATATAGAACTTATAAAATCTTGTAGCGATGCCGTAGAAGCATTTAAAACGATAAAAGAAGAACACATTGATCTTGTGTTTTTGGATATCGAGATGCCAAAAATGGATGGAATGGAAATGATACGCTCGCTAAACCCTTTACCTCAAATTATTTTGGTTACTTCTCACCCCGAGTACGCTTTGGAATCTTACGAATATAACGTTACCGATTTTATCCAAAAGCCGATTACTTTGCCTCGTTTCTTGAAAGCGGTGGAAAAGGCAAAATCGAGATTTGAAGATAATAGAGCGGATATAAGTACTAAAGACAAAACTATCTTTATCAAAACAGATTCTAAATTGGTTCAAATCAATACGGAAGATATCCTTTGGATTGAAGCCTTGGGGAACTATATGAGAATCTTTACCAAAGACGATAAATTTACGATTTTAAGTACGATGAAGGATATTATTTCCAAATTGCCGTCCGATCAATTTACTAGAGTTCATCGTTCTTTTATTGTTCGATTGGATAAAATAAAGTCCATAGAAGATAATTATATTTTAATAAAAGACAAGCAGATTAGCATTGGTAAAGCCTACAAAGACGAGTTGAATAAAAAACTAAACCTTTTATAGATTGGAGTTGTCATCTCTTTTGTGAAATCACCAAACAAACCGCGTTGAAAAAACAACTAAATGGATAGAGATTTCATACTTAAAATAAATCATCTGGTAACAAAGTTCAGAAATGGAGATGATTATTTTACGGCGGTAGATGATATTAGTTTTGAGCTAAAAAAAGGCGAAACAATAGGAATTGTAGGGGAGTCTGGTTCCGGAAAGTCCGTTACGTCGCTTACGGCGATGCGTTTGTTGAATGATGAACAGGAAAAGGTAAAACGTTCAGGAGAAATTCTATTTAACAACAAGGGAGAATTGCTTAATTTGGCAACCCTGGATGAGGTGGAGATGCGAAAAATCAGAGGGAATGAAATTGCCATGATTTTTCAAGAACCGATGACCTCTTTAAATCCGGTTTACACCTGTGGAAATCAAGTAGCAGAAGCCATATTGTTACATCAACAGCAATTGGTTAAACAGACTAAAATTGAACGAATCGTTGATGTTGTGCAAACATCAATTACAGAGCCGTTCCGAAAGATAGTAAATCTTATAACCTTTGGTAAAATACCCTCGTTACGAAATAAACGTTTACCGAAGAAAGAAAAAGAAGCCAAAGAAAAAACGATAGCATTATTCAAAAAAGTACAGTTACCCCGTCCCGAAAACATTTATGACAGTTATCCGCATCAATTGTCTGGCGGACAGAAACAACGCGTAATGATAGCTATGGCTTTGTCTTGCAATCCCTCAATTCTGATAGCGGATGAACCGACAACAGCTCTGGATGTAACCGTACAGAAGACGATTCTGCAACTCATGAAAGAGTTACAAAAAGAATTCAATATGGGGATTCTGTTTATAACACATGACTTGGGAGTTATAGCCGAATTGGCAGACAAGGTTTTGGTTATGCATAAGGGAAAGATTGTAGAAAGCGGAACGGTACAAGATATTTTTACCAATGCACAACACCCTTATACAAAAGGATTGTTAGCTTGTCGTCCTCCATTGGATTTAAAATTAAGAAAGTTACCAACCGGAGATATTTTTATTCACAACGAACAAGGAAAAATGACAGCCACCTCAAAGAAGGTGCAAGAGGTTATTCATGATTTAATCCTTTCCCCTGAAGAAATAAAAAAGAAACAAGAAAAAATCTACCAAGGAAAACCATTGTTAACTGTCAAAAATTTAAAAACATATTTCCCGGCAGAAAAAACAATTCTAGGGAAGCCCAAACAATGGGTGAAAGCCGTAGATGATGTTTCATTTGAGATTTACAAAGGAGAAACGTTAGGCTTGGTAGGAGAGTCGGGATGCGGAAAAACAACACTCGGAAGAACTCTCTTAAAATTGGTAGAACCCACCTCCGGAGAAGTTGTTTATAAAGGGCAGATAATATCCAACTATACCAACAAACAAATGAGAGGATTAAGAAAGCAAATGCAAATCGTATTTCAAGACCCCTATTCCTCATTAAACCCCAAAATAACCATAGGCGAAGCCATTGCCGAACCTCTTTTGGTGCACGGTGTTTACAAAACAGAGGCAGAAGCACGAAAAGAAGTCAAGGAATTGTTAGAAAGAGTAGGGCTAAAAGCCTCGCACTACAACCGTTATCCGCATGAGTTTTCCGGAGGGCAACGACAACGAATTTGCATCGCTCGTTCCATTGTTCTCAAGCCCGATTTTATCGTTTGCGATGAGTCGGTTTCAGCCTTAGACGTGTCCGTACAGGCAGAAGTACTAAATCTTTTAAATAAGATAAAAGACGAATATAACCTTACCTATCTTTTTATATCGCACGACTTATCGGTAGTTAACTTTATGAGCGACAGAATAATGGTAATGAACCAGGGTAAAATAGAGGAAATAGGCTTGACGGAACAAGTTTATCATCACCCGAAATCAACCTATACCCAACAGCTAATAGATGCCATACCAAAAGGAATAGTAGAAGCATAAACGTAAATTATGAAATTAGTATTTGCCACAAATAACCACAATAAAATCAAAGAAATCAAAGCTCTTTTGGGCAATACATTTCAAATATTGTCCTTATCCGATATTGGTTGCACCGAAGAAATTCCCGAAACTCAAAACACCTTAGAAGGAAACGCCCTGCAAAAGGCACGCTACATTAATCAAAAATACGGATACAATTGTTTCGCTGACGACACGGGCTTGTTGGTAGAGGCACTCAACGGCGAGCCGGGAGTATATAGTGCTCGGTATGCAGGCGAACAAAAAAATGCCAAAGACAATATCCAAAAGCTACTGCAAAAATTAGCGGGAGAAGATGATAGAAAAGCCTATTTTCAAACCTCAATAGCATTGATACTCGACGACGCAGAACACCTCTTTAATGGAGTAGTACAGGGAGAAATCACAGACAAAGAAACCGGAGCAGAAGGCTTTGGCTACGACCCTGTTTTTCAACCCGAAGGAAAAAACACAACCTTTGCAGAAATGAGTTTACAAGAAAAAAATAAAATCAGTCACCGTGGACGAGCTTTTGCCAAAATGATAGCCTACTTAGAAAATAAGAAATAAGTAAATGATTTGGGCGTTACCCCAATTTGCAAAACAAACATATCGCTCTCGCGAAACGTGTTTTTTGCAAATTGGGGTCGGGCTATCCACTATATCTTTTGGTTTGCATACAGCAAACAAACCAAAAGGATGCCGTTCCTATCCCTAACGCAAACTACCAATGAAAGAAACGAGAAGGAGGAACGAGTGAAAGTGGAGTGAATACAACTTAACCAAGTGTAGGGCATGGAGTTTACGGATTTGCAGAAGAGAGGCAGAACTGTAATGCCCTCTTCTATTAGGTCCTGTTTTACAATTCCCGTAGTCGGGACATTCTTGTTGTGAAATGAGAGGAATGAAATTGACTCTTGATTATATATTTTAATTCATGTATCTTTGTTCTATATTTTCTATCTAAACTTTATGGCAGCATTTAGCCATACTTACGAAGTAGTTAACAATAAACTAATTATAACACTCCCTGACGATTTCAAAGCAAATAAAGTTGACGTTATTGTGTTACCTGCCCAAAAGGTAGAAACAGATTGGTACAATGAACTGACGAAGGAGCAAAAAGAAGATATTGAAATTGGATTAAAAGAATTGGACGAAGGCAAAGGAATACCTCACACTCAAGTACAAAAAGAAATTGAAAAACTATTTGGAATAGAATGAAGTACAAAGTAGTTTGGTCGCCTAGAGCTCAAAAAAAATACATTGAAACTCTCAAAAACGTAAAAGAGAATTGGAATATTGAAGTTGCCGAAAAGGTAGAAAAAATGATTCAAACCAAAATTTCACTTTTAGAACAAAATAAAGAGCTCTGTCCTATTT
>JALWSJ010000218.1 GCA_026993705.1 Flavobacteriales bacterium | reverse complement strand
AATTAAGTGTAGCAACAGTAATGAGCTACATCACCAAGCAATTAGAAGAACGCCAAACCGAAGGAGCAAAAATAAGCCTAAACCAACACCTCGCCAACAAACACCTAGGACGAGGCGACCTCACCGCTATGGAAAAAGAAAAAAAGCTCCACCGCCAAGCCCAAGAATTTTACCTAATGCAAAAAGCAATTGCAAAAAAAGGCAAAAATAAAAAGTAGGGCGTTCCCCCAATCGACAAAACAAACATATCGCTACCGCTAAACGTTTGTTTTATCAATTGGGGTCAGGCTATCCGTTATATCTTTTGTGTTGCATATATGCAACAACACAAAAGGATGCCACTACTATCCTTAACGCAAATACGAAATAACACAACTATGGAAAAAATAACACCAAAATCAAACAAAGACACCCCTTCAGAACTAAAAGCCAAAGCAAAAATAATACACGCATTGAGCCACGCCCTAGAAGCCAACGCCCAAAGCGTAAAACACAGATACATAGGCGAAAAAACCATTCAAAAACTACATTCAATAATCCAAAACATAAACATCTAAAAAACTATGAAAACACCCGAAGAACAATTAACAGCAATAGGCTTTGAACACGAAGAAACCTACACCCACGACAGGTTTACCTCACACCGCTACAAAAAAGGCTACCTAGAAGTAGAAGTAACCTACTATAATCGCCCCAAACCCCACCTAATAGACGTAACCATAGACGAAGCCATAGGCGTCCCCATAACACTCCAACAAATCCAACAATTAGACGAAATTTTAAATAATAAATAAAATAACCAAGTATGAATTTATTTGAGATAGAACCAAGAGAAGAAACCACAGAAACGTGCAGGACTTGCAAACACAGACAGCGTTGGGAGTGCAATAGTAAAATCTTCCAATATTGCGGAGTACGAAAAAGCAACCGAACTCAAAACGGATTGCGTAAAATCAAATGTAAAGACAAAGCTTGCCTTTTGTATTTGAAATCTACACTATGTTCTGTGTTAGTTGCAGTCGTTCTTCTTAGTTGTAATTTTAAAAAAAGAGAAGTAAAAACTAAACAAGAAATAATAGTAGCTAAGACTATTGAATATAATAATAGAGATACAAAATACCACATAGCTTATAAAAGTGGTAGTTCTGATTATTTTGATTATGGCTTATATGTAAAATACGATATTGGTGACACAATTTGTTTTGAACGAGGTAGCTGGATATGGTATGTTGTAGATTGCAAATAACATAGATATATACGGAACTAAAAAAGCGAGAGACATACAAAACCTCGCTTTTTTTTATTTGCAAGTGTAACAAATAGTGAGTGAAAAGTGTAAAAAAAACAACAACATCAAAAACACTTTCACACAATGAGTCGCTTAACAAGAATCAAGCAACGTAATCAAGATATTAAAAACAAATTCATCGAACTCACCAACAAAAAATACAAGGGTAGAGTTCGCCTATATACAACAGATACAGTCATCGCAATGCTAGCCGAAGAGTTCTATCTCGCAGAACGCACCATTGAAGACATCGTATTCTCATCAAAATAAAACATTGGGAGCAATTGGAGCAATGTTGGTTCTCGGTGTAATCGTACTATAATCATACACCGCAAGAGAATAAACCAATTTAACAATTTTTAGCTGGTCAAAATTCACAATCAACTCACTACTGGTTCTCACCATAGAAGAACTCAACGGCTTATTATTGCTATCCTTTAAGGTAGTACTATGCAATAATGAATGCAAATCCTTAGCAATACCCAACGCAGAGCTAGGAGCATCCGCAACATCAAACAACACCAAATGAAAGGTTATACTAGTATCAGCATATTGCAACCCATCACCTCCAGTTTCCCACCGCATAGGGTTTTCAAACTCCACATACACAGCAGGATAATCGGTCGCTTTAAGTTGTTCAGTTCTCGTGTATTGGTTGTTGTACCAATCTACTGTTTTAATGCTGTTTAAATTAGAATTAATAAGCGTTTGAACGCTGTTAAAATAGTCAATATACATAGTGTTGTTTATTTAAATTTCTTCCTTAGTTTAGCAATTATTCTTCGTTCCAACTCATCAGACCGACCAATGAATTGACGTTTGGGAAGCGTTACTGTTTTCTTCCCAAACACTTTTATTTTTCCTCCATCATTATGCACTTTCGCATAAGGCAAATCCGAAAAAATAACAATCTTATTCCCCACAATCTTATATTGGATACTATTCTCCAGTTCCGAACGCTGAGAGGAAAGTATCGGCGTTTTAGTAGCAACCTTAGCAAAATTAGTTATTGGGTTAGGCTTTCTTCTCTTATACGGACGTTTCGCCTTCCAACGACTTGGGTGGTTAGCAGGTTTTTTCTGCTTCGCCCCATACTGAAACCCATACCACACAGAAGTACTATCTCTACGTTTAACCTCTTTCCAAGGCTTACCATGAACATCCTTCTGCTCATCAAATCGTTCGGTAAAAAAGTCAACAGCTTCCTTAGCAATTATCTCCTTTGCCTCTCTATTAACAAAGTTCGCAATACGGTTCAACTCCCTATTTATCTCAGAAAAATCAGCCATTGTTTGCTTTTACTTTTATTTTGTTTTATCTTTGTGTCATCCAACGGGGTAAGATGTGAACGTAGGATACACCTCTTGTAAGAGCTGGGAGGTAATAATCAGCTCTTATTTTTTTATACCCTAACTATTTCATTGCCCTTTATTATATAGCACTTAAGAAAGGTTTTCCTCTTTTTCTTTATTCCTTTAAGTTGGTCAATAGCTCTACCTATAGTCAAATTGCTCAAGATTCTGTAAACAACAACCTCGCATCCTTGATGAACAGCTGAGTCATATCCATTACTTATATTTTCTTTATTAACATCTTTTAAATCACCATACTTACCATTAATAAGATACTCAGGATTAGAGTTTTTGTATTTTCCTATCCCTGTATAACCATTAACATGCTCCCTTATTTTAATTTCCATATCAAAATTATCCGTAAGCAATTTAGCCACTTCAAAATTATCCTTAACATCTTTACGCTGGAAGTACGGATGCACATAAACCTTACCTCCTGCTTTGCCCTCATAATCAGGCTTACTACTGTACGGAACATATCTTTTCAATTCTTCCAACCGCTTTTGAATCCTCTTCTTGCCAATATTACTTCCTTTGGCAATAAGCGGATGCGAGTTAGTAAAGATAGCACGTTGCTTCACGATGTTACCAGGTATTCCATTCGGTACAGTTACCTTAGGTGTAGCACCTTCAGTTATTGGCTCATCGGTCTTACGCGTACGGCACTTACACCCCCAACCGTTCGGCGGATAATACGTGTGCCAAAACTCATCATCTATCGGCTTAATTATTCCATAAAGTGCTTTGTGTTCCTCACGCTTATCAGCCGAGCGACTTGGTCTATATTCCAAGTTCGGGAATAAATCTTTCGTATTCTCGTACTCCAACCATTGTTTAGCACTACGAGCTGAACGCGTTACCAAATTACCTTCAGTAGCCAATTGCCGTTCGTATGTTGCTATCAACGCATCTCTATTATCTTCCTTCTTGAGTAACTCCGTAAAGTAAGCAGTTTTAAAAGCAGAAAAATCAGTAAGGTTCTTCACATAACTTCTATAAAGACTGTAATTTTTCTCACCAAAAGGAATATGAAATGTACCATCTAAACTATCTTGCAAATGTTGTATTGTATGAGCAAACAACTTAGTAGATATTTTATCCCTCTTTTCCGCCTTACTTTTACTACTGTTTTTCAAGTTATCTATTTCCTTAAAAATGTTCTCTACATCAGAAATATTAGCTTTCAGTTCAGCTTTAAGAGTGCTACACCGCTTACAAGTACAACTATACAGTTGGTCAATTTCTGCCCTCAATTGCTGAGGGCTTACCCGAAAAAATCGCCTGCGTCATTTTGATTAGGAGGCAGAACAGTTTTAGGTGTAACAGGTATCCCAAATGTATCTTGCACCCATTCAGGGTCAACGTCCATCGTCTGCATAAACCCTTGCGTAAACGTAAACAACTGTTTTAAATCTTGCGACTTTTCAAATTGAAAGCTCACGCCATTCAAGTCATAACCTAACGCAATCAACTTAGGGATTAAAGTATGATTGACATAATGCTCAATAAATTGCTTATCCGCATCGGTAATACTCTCACTCAATCGTTCCCCAACTTCTTCTTTACTTCTACTACCACCTTGGCTTTCCCCACCAATCACAGCACCATTTATCAGCTTTGAAATCTCGTTATTACTAACGTCCATCAAACCTTTATAAACACCACCATCACTCTTAGCAGTTTCCAAGAACTTCAATTCCTCATCCAAATCCAACACCCCATAAAAAGATGAACCCATTGTTTTGAGCATATTCTCAGCTCGATTCAAACTCTCATCATCTTTGGCGTTTGTTTTTAAATATCTAACTGGCATTCCGAATATCTCGCAAAACTCCGACCAAGCCCCTTGAGCAAACCGTTTATACAATACGTGTGGAGCACACTTGTTGTATAACCCTAAATCGTTGGTATTCCCTATCTCCAATAACCATTGCCAATACTTCTCATCTTCTCTGTAAAAGATACCTTTATCATCGGTTTGTCGAAAAACAAATAACCCTTTCTCAGGTATTACATGATTTCGGTTAATAAGTGTTACACCACTTACTTCTCCTTCCACTAAATCATTGATTTGCACCAACGAATGTCCCCAAAACACACTCTCCATCGCATAACGTAAAAAGTCATTAAACCAAGGACGTTTGATGAGTTTAGTTTTCTCAGGGTCTGTTATACCTTCCTCATTAACAAGGTTGTAAGAAGCTCCTTGTACAGCTAAGGTTCTTCGTTGCACTTCGGCAGATAAATGGGCATCTAAAATCAACTCATTGTAAATGTTATACAACAAGTATCGTTTGGGGTTCTCCACCGACTCTGCACGTTGCAGTGCCATTCTCCATTGGTTAATGTCTTTTCTCGCTCTTGCAACACTGGTCGCAATGATTTTGTCAAGTAATTTGTTGGGTCTTTTAGCCATAATTTAAAAAAAGTTAGATTGTTTAGGTTGACTACCGTAGCGTAAAGGTGTACTGTTAACTACATCTTTAACCGGTAAATTAGGAGCAATAAAGCCATCTGCTACTTTCTCACACCAATCTTTCGCTTCACGATAGCGTTCGGTTCTCAGCTCTGGAATGTTATCAGGCGAGATTCTAGCATGCAAGTAATACAGCATTATATCTGTGAGGTAAAGTACAATAGAAGCATTACGAGGCAATGTAGCATCAAACACCTTGTCAGTATCGTAACGTACATTCAAGTAGGCTTTCATATATTCAATTGCTTGCAGTTCCGCAGAATCAAGCAACGCGTTGTTTCCATCGGTAACAATGTTCAAAGTCGCCGAATCAATCGCATTTAAAAGGTCGTTTTGTTGTAAAAATTGCATAATATATTAGGTGTTAAAATCGTCTATTCTCTCGCCTTCCCGAACGAAAAAAACGAGCTGAGCTTTTGTGTCTAAATTTATCTAAGTAGTCAAAGGCTTCTTTATCCGCATCGGGAGCATCATCGTGTCCTTTGTAACCTGGTTCAATTCCTTTGAGTTGTGCTAGTCCAACTTGTGTGTCGTTGTGGTTCTTCAACTTCTCATTATAGTAGATTTTCCCATTTTGGTATTGCGGATGCATCTCCAAAATTCTATCAAATTTCTTCACACGAGAACGTTGGCTTTTACTCAAGTTCAATGTGATGCCGTATTTCTTCTCTACCTCCTCAATGTTGGAGTAAATTTCTTCGTTCCAAAATTGAGATTCAAAGCGAAAGGGTACTTTAACTGTCTTCGGCAAATTCTTCTGAAAGTCGGCAATCCATTCCAAAGCATCTTTCACTTTGCTTTGCTTGACGTAGCAATCAATTAAGTACTTCTTATTATCCTTCGTCAACCCCCACACTCTTACTGCATTGTAATCGGCAGTCTTAGCATCTGAAAAAGCAACATCCCAAGTCCCCACAATAGCCTTAAAACTATCCAATCTCGGCAGTTTAGCCCATTGAATATGCTCATCTTTAAAAATTTTCCCTTCAACATGAGGCGTGTTGTTGTATTCTGCATTCGCTGCTAATGTTCCAATTTCCTTCTCTACTTCTTTAAAGAACCAACGCTCATACTTAGCTTTCCAACGCGGTTCATACGTTACAGGGTTGTAAGCATCCACACGGTCCACATCCCAACTATCTCGTTGCTCAATGATGATGGAGAAGATAATACGCGGAGCAAAGTAATTTTGAGAGATAACAACTCTACGGTTACCATTATCCATCGCTGGCAGAACCGAACGCAATAACCATTGAGCCAACTCATCTTGCATCTTTGGGTTTTTGGCTGTAAAACGAGTTTCCCAATCATCAGCCGATATATAATCAGGACGTTGACTGCCTACTCTCAACCCTCTTGGGTCTTGCCCCATTCCCAAAGCTTTCGCAATAAATCCGCTTTTCGTTCTGAAAAATCCATCTTCCCAGCTTCCTAAATTCTTTTGTTCGCCAAAATCATTAATCAAACGTTGGTTGCTCTCAAATTGTACTTGTAAATCAGCAAGTAATATTTTGGCTTTATCCTCATTCTGCCCAATCAACACCATAAACTTGATGTCATTATTCGCCCACAGCCAAAGCGGTATCATTATATTATTGGTAACCGACTTAGCAAGTCCACGTCCCCACATCGCCCAACCTTTATAACGTTTATTCCGCTTAACCTTCTTTGCAAATTTCACGTGAAAGTCAGGTGTTTCGCTATCTGCATATTGAGGAAAATAATAAGCAACAAAAGCTTTATAGTCTTTCTTAAGCCGTTCGATTCTCGCTTTTTTCTCCGCAGGAGTTTCAGGCACTTCATCCAGTGCGGTGCTCTCAAAGGTTTTTAAGGCTAATTCCTTATACCTTTTCCATTCTTGTTTGCTTCTAAATCTCGACATTATTCTAAACCTTCTTTTTCCGCACGGCTATGCAGGAACTCAAACATTAACTTCTTAAACTTCATAAAATCCTTAGGGGCTTTGTCGCGTAACCAATCTTCTATATCCTGCACCACTTGAATGTGTAGATGTAATGGCGTATCAGATAAAGCCTCAATTTCTTTAATGAGCACACCTTTAGCATCGCTCAATTGCTTGTCAGGAATACCATCTAATTCGGTAAGAATATGCCGATTAATCGCGGATAATTGTTGGTAAGCCTCTTGTAGCAATTTACTACGCGTAATCGTTTGCATCTCCTTGATGACATCCCAACCACCTTCTTCAATCCACTTGCGAAGTGTTTTCTCTGCACAAGGTACTTGCTGGGCAATTTCTTTTCGCGAAAAATTACTCCTCAGGTACAGGCTTTTAGCTAGTTCTTTCTTCTCTTTATTAGTCATAATACTAACAAAGGTCAACACTCTATTAGTGTATAGCAAAAAGTAATGTTGTTACAACGTGTAAAATACACGTTTACAGCGTGTTATTTACACGCTGTAAGCGGTTAACCTTTTGTTTTACACAGAAATCACCCCCAACTTTGTAATCACAAAAGCACAGAACTAAGCATTTATTAGCATGGGAAAAACATTCATTCTTTCAGATGGCTCAATTAATAGCCACGGATTTAAAATCAACATGGATAAACTTCGACTGGAACGATTCAAAAAGAACCCAGTCATGTTGCACAACCATAATGAATTGGTTGGAAGATGGGAGAACATTCAGTTATCAGATGGAAAGCTCACAGCCGAACCTGTATTCATCGAAGGCGATGGTGAGGAACTAGCTCAGAAGGTAAAAGCACGTGTTGAGAATAACTTTCTGAAAGGAGCAAGCATCGGTATCAACATTTTGAAAGTGGAATATGATGTTAACGATGTTCCAGTAGTAGAAGCGGAGATATTGGAGTGTTCAGTTGTTGATATTCCTGCCAATGCCAACGCTATAGTTCTGTACGATAACGATGGGCATAAACTACAAGGCGAAGCTCTTGAATTGTCATTGTCCAAAATATTAAAAAGCAAACCAATAAAACAACCAAATAAAATGAAACTAAGCACAGAAGCACTTACAGCTTTAGGATTAGATTCCAAAGCAACAGCGGAAGAGATTAGTACAGCCATTTTGTCGATAGCATCGGCAAAAGAAGTATTGGCTGACAAGCTCAAAGCAGAGCAAGAGGCAAAAGTTGAGAAACTTATTACCGATGCTCTGTCAGCAGGTAAATTCACTGCCGACAAAAAAGAAACTTTTAAAAAGTTAGCCGAAAAAGACTACGATTTGGCAGTAAGCACAATCGAGGCTTTGGAAGGTAAAAAAATATTGTCAGGTAAAGAGCAAAGGACAGCCAACGAACCTGAAGGAAGAGAAAAATGGACGTTCGCTGATTGGCGGAAAAAGGATACAGCAGGGTTACTGCACATCAAAAAAACAGATCCTGAACGTTACGCGGAAATATTAAAAACAGAAAACTAAAAATCACAGCTAAAAGAACCGCTGTTAAAAGGTTCTTAAATTCTAATCATAAACAATAAAAACACAGAAAAATGAAGAAAATTCTAAGTATCATAATGGCATTAATGGCAGTTGCTATTTTTACCACAGGGGTATCCGCCGCTACTGGTTGGAATCCGATTTTAGTCGGAACTGGAGCAACAGCTCTATCGTTTATTTCGCTTGGTCAAACAGGACTAGCCTTTGCAGGACTAAATAAAGAAATTTGGTTACCCGAAGTCAAAGAAGGATTTTATGCCGATGACATGTTCCTATCCGAAGCTCGCGACATGACAGCTTTTGTAGATAACAACAAAATCCATTTAGCAGAAGCAGGCGTAAATCCAAATGTTTTGGTCAATAATACAACCTACCCAATACCAGTATCACAACGAGGCGATACACCGTTGGAAATATCACTAGACACGTACGATACAGAGAACACCTTAATAAGAAATATTGAAGTAGCTGAACTCTCATACGACAAAAGAGCATCGGTAATCTACGGACACCGCCAAGCATTGAAGATGCAATTTATGGAAAAAGCAATCCACGCGTATGCCCCTCAATCCGATTCGCAGTTCACACCAGTTGTAGCAACAGCTAATGCAGGTAAATTATCATTTGCAGATGTGTTAACCTTAGCCGAGCGATTTGACAACGCAGAAATTGATGCTACTGGTAGAATTTTGGTTTTATCAGTTAAACACTTATCGGATTTAAGAAAAGAATCGATAATCCAATACAAGGAGTTCCTTAAAGATAAAGAGTTATTTGGCTTTAAAGTCTATACGTTGGCAGATTCAAGAATGCCGAAGTATAACGGAACTACTGGTGTTAAAGTAGCTTACGGAACAGCACCTGCTGCGACAGATGCTATATGTTCAGTAGCGTTTCACAAAGACGAGGTAATGAAAGCCGATGGGGATTTGGAGATGTTTGCCAAAGAGAAAGACCCTGAACAACGAGCTGACATGCTTGGATTTCAAAAAAGAGGAGTCGCAATGCCTATCAGAGGAAAAGGAATTGGAGCGATATATACTACACCCTAACTAGTAACAAATGAGACGTATTGACTACATAGTTATTCATTGTTCTGCCACTAAGCCATCTCAGGATATCGATATAAGCGATATCCGAAGATGGCATTTAAAACGAGGTTGGAAGGATGTAGGTTACCATTACTTCATTAAGCGTAACGGCACTATCCAAAGAGGTCGAGATTTAGATCACGATGGATATGTATTGGAAGAAGTGGGTGCTCACGTTAAAGGATATAACTCAAATTCAATAGGTATTTGTTATGAGGGAGGAATAAACGAATTGGGTAAACCAGAAGACAACAGAACAGGACAGCAGAAGGAGTCTTTAGCAACTCTTTTATTCACACTAAAAGAGTTGCTTCCTAAGGCTCAAATCAAAGGACATAGGGATTTTCCTAATGTTCACAAAGCCTGCCCAAGTTTTGAAGTAAAAGACTGGTTGCGTGAAATAAAGTTAAAGTAATGACTTACGAAGACATTTTACCTGAAATAATAATTGGGTTCTCAGGAACTTTCTCAGGTTGGCTATTTGCAAGGCGAAAAAACCGATTGGAGCAGGAATCTAAGGAAATTGAAAACATCGAAAAAGCCGTGGCAGTTTGGCGAGAAATTGCCGAAGATTTGAAAAAGGTTATCGATGAAAAACAAAACTTAGAAAATTCACTACGTCAAGAGATAGCAGAACTAAGGGAACGAATTAGAGAATTGGAAAATAATCAGCATAAACGATGAGATATATCCTATATATAACCATACTTATCATCTCTCTATCTTGTAAGATGAGAAGAACCACATCGTCAAGTGTGAGCAATGATAGTATTATCTATATAGAGCGTGTACAAGTTGATACGATTAAATTCCCTTCAGATACCATTTATAAGGTATTCCCTTTAACAACATTTCTGCACGATACCATTATAGAGTATCGCCAAGGAAGAGCTTCAGGAAGTGTGCAGAGTAAGTTTCAATCATTATACATCACAGCCAATTGCGACAGTTTGGAAAGGCTTGTACTTTCTAAACAAACAGAAATACAACGGTTATCAAAAACCAATAAAGAAGTAAAAGAAGTAATCAAAATTAAGAAAGAAATACCACGGATATACAAGATGAGTTTGTGGTTCACAATTATTGCAACACTATATGTAGTTGGGCGAATTGTGTTTAAAATCATCATCTAACATTAATACTTAAAAACTATGGAAAAGGTAAACTTAAAAGCGAAAGCAAAAGAATGTTTGGAATTTAACAAAGACGAAGATGCTGTAATTGTAGTAGAGGACGGCACTTGCTTTTTAACAAAAGCTAAAAATCACGCCGTAAATTACGCTCAATCCAAAGGTTTAAAGTATCAAACCATAACCAAAGAAGATATAGCGGACAAAGAAGAGACAAAGTCAGAACCAGTTAAAGAACCTGTTGCTGACGAAACTTCAACACAGCCGAAAAAAGAAGATAAAAAAACTGCTAAAAAATAAGCTCCATGAACGAAGTAATAATTGAAAAAGTAAACGGTGGTCTTGGTCGCCGTAACCCTTCAGGGGATATGATTAGCGGTTTAGTTGCTAATGGTGTTGCCGTAGTTGGTGGCGTTCAGCTCGATACTACTTATCATCTTAAGTCGGTAAAGGATGCTGTGAACTTAGGTATCACTGAATCCTACGACACAAATAACAAGGTGTTAGTGTACGAACACATTAACGAGTTCTTTAGGCTTAATCCTTCAGGTGACTTGTATATCTTGTTGGCGAGCCAAACTGTAACCTATGTTGATTTGGTGGATAAGTTAAAAACTTATGCCAATAAGCTGTTAGTCGAAGCTGAAGGTAAAATTAAACAGCTGGCAGTAGCATATAACCCTGCTACAAGCGTAACAGGTACAACCGAGTTATTAGCAGCAATTCCAAAAGCTCAAGAGTTAGCGGATGATAGTTTTGCAAAGCATCGTCCAGTACAAATACTACTTGAGGGGAAAGGCTACGATGTAGCATCACCAATTGATTTTAGAGCCTTAAATGCTAAAAATGTGTCGGTGATGGTTGGGCAATCGTTGTCAATTGCCAATGCAATGGCGGAGTATAACACTTATGCAGCAGTTGGAACGTTGTTAGGCGTAGTTAGTAGATGTGCCGTCAATGAAAATATCGCTTGGGTAGGCAGACATAACGTCTATGGCGGTTCTATACTCGCACCAGGTATTTCACTTACGCCATACGATTCTATCCCTGACGGAACAAAAGACACAGTTAACGACAAAGGAGCAATATTCTTTAGAACACACGTAGGTAGAGCAGGTATTTACTTTAATGATTCGCACACCTGTGCTATAGCAACGTCTGACTTCGCTTACATAGAGAATAACAGAACGATTGATAAGGCGGTGAGAGCAATTAGAGAAGTGATATTGCCAAGACTTAACTCTACTGTGTTGGTTGATGCGAATGGTAAGTTAAGTCCTGAAGTAGTTAAGTCTTATCAAAGTCTTGGAAGGCGAGCGTTGGAATTGATGCTCAAACAAGAAGAAGTAAGTGCGTTTGATGTCTTTGTTGATCCAAATCAAAACATCATATCAAGTTCCGAACTAAAAATTGAATTTACACTCACCCCAACAGGTACTGCTCGGCAAATAAAAGCTACGGTTGGATTTGTTAACCCTTTTTAATACATAAAAATTATGACACCATACATTAATGGAACACGCCACAGTTGGGCAGATGTAAAAGTGAATTTGCTCGGCAGAACCGTAACAGGTATTACTGCAATTTCTTACGAAGATAAGCAGGAGAAGGTCAATAACTATGGAGCAGGAGTTAATCCTGTATCAAGAGGTATTGGCAAATACGAAGCCTCGGCTAAAATCACGCTACATGCTTATGAAGTGGAAGCTATCCAACGTGCGATACCAGGTAAAAGACTCCAAGATATTGAGCCTTTTGATATCGAGGTAGTTTTCATGCCAAAAGGTTCGGATACACTTGTATCTCACACCATTCGCAATGCTGAGTTTACTTCTAATAAAAGAGAGTTAAAACAAGGCGACACCGTAATTGAAATTGAATTTGAACTAATCGTATCTCACATTGAGTGGGATGCTTAATAACTTGAAGTAATGGCAAAAGTAACAGTAACGCAAATTAACCAGTGGAAAAAGAAATGGGGAGATGTCTTTGCAGTCGAAGTTCCGTTAGATGACGAAGGTAAGAAAATAGCAACAGGGTACTTCAAGAAGCCTACCTTGGATACCATCAAGGCTAGTTCCAAGTATATCGAAAGCGACCCAATCAAGGCAAGTGAAATAGTGTTCTTAAACTGTTGGCTTGGCGGTGATGAAGCTATCAAAGAGAATGATGAGGCGAAAATGAGTGCCATGCAAAAAGTATCATCACTCTTTAAGGTTCGTCAAGCTAAGCTAAAAAAGCTGTAAGCTCTTATCTGATAGACCTAACAGATGGAGCAGACGAATTTAGAAAGGGCGGAGCTTTGATTAGAGCTACTTTCGGAATGAATCCTTATGAATTAAAAGATGAGGAGTATGCAGAACTACTAAGCGAAGCCCTTTATTTAAAGCATCACGATGCTACAATGTTGGAAAGGTCAGTATTATCTGCTTTGGCTAAGGCTTTTTTACGTAATGAGTGATAAACTCCCAATAGGAGTAAATAGCACCTAGTCCTATGAGCAAATAGAGTCCACCAAAAATAATATGTAATAGAATATCAATCATGTCTGCTAACGCGAATATACAAATAAATATTGAAGGAGATGTATTTGTTGCTATTAAAAAGCTAAAGCAACAGTTTAACACATTGAATAAGACTGTGGATAAGATTGAATCTAGTTCGACAAAATCCTTCTCAAGTATAGGAGCATCCTTACGAGCTTTGAATATTGTGTCTATAACACAACAATTCGAGAATATGCACGCAACGCTTGATAGTTTTAACTCCTCAGGGTTGTCATTTGAGTCGAGTTTAGCCGAATTATCAGCGATAACAGGAGTTACAGGAGAAAAGCTTAAAGAATTAGGTAATAAAGCAAGAGAGAATGCAATGGTTTTTGGAGGCGAAGCAAGCGACTCTGTAGAAACATACAAGTTGTTGTTATCTCAATTGGGACCTGAACTAGCTACGAAGCCTGAGATACTTGACGGAATGGCTAATAGTGTGTCTATACTTTCCAAAACAATGAAAGGCGATACAGCAGGAGCTGTTGAAGTTTTGACTACTGCGATGAATCAGTATGGAATTTCACTAGATGATCCTATTCAAGCTCAGCGAGAACTAAATAGGATGATGAATGTAATGAGTGCAGGAGCAAAAGAAGGGAGTGCGGAGCTCCCCGCATTAAAAGCAGCGATACAAAATGTTGGGGGAGATGCTAGAAGAAGCAAGTTATCTTTTGAAGAATTGGTTAGTGCAATTGAGGTTCTTGATAAAGCAGGTAAGAAAGGGGCTGAAGGAGGAGTGGCTTTGCGAAACGTTTTATCTACCTTGTCTAAAGGAAGATTTTTGCCTAAAGATGTTAAAGACGAGTTAACAAAGGCAGGTGTAGACATTAATGTGTTGACAAATACTTCTCTAAAGTTTACAGAACGATTGAAAGAATTGAATAAAGTGAGTGAGGATGGAGCGTTGATATCTAAATTATTTGGTGTTGAAAACAAACTTGCAGCGTCTGCTTTGCTTGAAGGGATTGATGCTCAAGAAAAATTAACCAAAAGTATTACAGGAACTAAAGTAGCAGAAGAACAATCTGCTATAATAATGAATACAACGGCAGAAAAAATGAAACGACTAAATGCCTATTTTAGTGATTGGAAGATAGTTGCTTTCGATTGGATCAAATCATTTAGTCCTGTTATGTCTGTAATGCTTAATGGGATGAAATCGTTAAGTTCTATTGCTCCAGCTATTACTTTGATAACAACACTTCAAGAAAAACTTAACCTTTCGATATTAAAAGGTAGTGTTATAAAGACAAAGGATTTCATTGTATCAAAAGCTATGAGTGTAGCACTCAAAATTAAATCTTTTTGGCTCGCTACAGTTACCTCTGCTCAATGGTTATGGAATGCAGCAATGTCAGCTAACCCTATTGGATTGGTAATCATTGGTATAACAGCACTAGTTGGAGCAATAGCATGGCTAACAGATGGTTTCTCAGGCTTTGGGGAATACTTTACTGGCTTTTGGGAATGGCTCACC
The DNA here is from genome assembly GCA_026993705.1 of Flavobacteriales bacterium. GTDB lineage: Bacteria > Bacteroidota > Bacteroidia > Flavobacteriales_D > Parvicellaceae > S010-51. The sequence goes on along the minus strand of JALWSJ010000218.1, from coordinate 5,993 downwards.
GAATGGTTTGGTTCGGTTGTTAATTTCTGGAACGAATACTTAAATCCTTTCCAATATTTTTTTGATGCAATTGAGTATCTTTTCCCTGGTGCAAAATCAGCCATCTTTGATTTCTTTTCTTCGTTATGGGCAGGTGTGTATGAACGATTTGTTCAACCTTTTATTGATGCTTGGGATTGGATTAGTTCAGCATTAGGTTTCGGAGGAGAAGCTCCTGCAATAAGCGGAGAAGTAAAATATACGGTTGCAACAGATAATGGTGATAAACCTTTTACTTCAAATGTTACTGATAAAAAGGTAGCCAAGCAATATGCAGGAATGCCATTTGGTGGTAGTCAAAGTCAAACAAAGCAAAGTTCATCAGATAAATCTTCAGGTTTCGCCTCGGCTGAGAAAAAGACCATCAATACAAAAATAGATAAGTTGATTAATCAACTCATTATACAAGTGCCTTCAGTAGAAATGTCGAAAGCTAAAATTAAACAAATAGTAAACGAAGCTCTAGTTGGAGCAATAAGAGATTCAGAGGTAGCTTTAGGATAGAAATGGCAAAACAATATACCATATCGGAATTAATGCAGATAGCTGGAGTTAGAGGCTATACACCAAGATTAGCAGGTGCTATCAACTCATTGCTGAATGCTAAGAATGAAATTGAATATCAAAATGCACTGAAAACAGCATCCGTTGAAGTAAAAGGATATAACGATATTCAATTGTATGAAGATGTGGATTCGTTAGGGCAAGTAAAAGGCTCGTTCTTTGGCTTACCTATCTATCAGCCTTTGGTTCTAGAAAGCGTGGAAGGTTTGGAAGACTTGCTATTTGACTCTGCTTTTGTGGAGATAAGCAGACAAAGGAATATAGTTGTTACTAACGTTCAAGGACGAGACACATCGGTAAAAGAGTTCATTAATAATGGAGATTTCACCATCTCAGTTAGTGGAATAATTGCTCAGAAGAAAATGGGCTACCCAAAAGACCAGGTAAAATTGTTTCATCAATACATGAGTTACAAAGGTTCTATATCGGTGGTTCACGAGGTATTGAAGATGTTGGGAATAGATGAGATAGTCATTACAGATTACAGCTTGCCTGCCGGTAGTTTTGTGAATGCACAAGAATATAGTTTTAACGCATTGTCAGAAGTTCCTGCAATGCTAAGATTAGAGGAGTAAATGGAAATACTAAGATGCGACATACAAATAGGTGGTTTATCTTTTCAATGGGTTAATTCTATCGAAATAGAAAGCTCTTGGCAAATGTTAACAGATAATGCAACGATTGTATTACCTGCTAACATTAAGGTTGATAAAAACAAACTATCTAAACAGATAAAATCAGGTGATAAGGTAACTATTAAAACAGGATATAAAGAGCGTTTAAACACTGTTTTTGTTGGTTATGTTACCTATGTAAAACCAAGTGTGCCGATAGAGATAACCTGCGAAGATGAAATGTGGAAACTAAAACAAGTATCCATCAATGCAAGTGGGAGAGCGAAAGATTTAGATGAGTTTATGCGTAAGTATTATCCTGAATACGATGTTGATGCTCTCAATATATCAATAGGTAAGTACTACTATGCGAATAAGAGTAAAGCAAAAGTTCTCGAAGAACTTAAAAGCGACTTTGGGTTATATGCCTTTTTTCGCGATAAAAAATTAGTCGTAGGGAAGCAGTATAGTGGAAGCGGTTCTGCTAAGGTTAAGTTCAAACTTGATTACAACATCATTACTGATGATTTGGAGTATAAGCGAAAAGACCAGGTTAAATTAAAAGTAAAAGCCATCAGCAATAATGCAGATGGCACAAAGCTAGAGATTGAATTAGGTGCTGCAGATGGCGAGAGCAGAACACTTAATTTTTACGATTTAACAAAATCAGAATTAAAAGAGTTTGCACAGCGTGAAATGGAGCGATTAAAGTACGATGGTTGGCGAGGTTCGTTTACAGCATTTGGCGAGCCATTCGTAAAGCATGGAGACGTAGTAGAATTGGAACACGCTGAAGACTCAGATAAAAAAGGAGCTTATTATGTCGATAAGGTAGTCTATACATTTGGTGTAGATGGTTACCGTCAGGAAATAACGCTAGGAGCAAAAGTATGATTAAGGACGTTGTAAATAGAATATTGAATGACAAGCTACCAGTACTGACTGAGGTTGGGAAGGTTGTGTCTGTTGATTCTGATAGTATGACTTGTGAGGTGTCTATTATTGGCAAGCCAAATCTTACAGATGTACGCCTGAAGTCAATTATTAACAATGACGACAATGGTATTTTGATTAAACCAAAGGTTGGTAGTTATGTGTTGATTACATTGATTAATAATAAAAGGGGGAATGCCTTTGTTTCGGGTTATTCTGATGTTGATTCAATTCGGTTAATTACACCTAAAATAGAATTGGGAGGAGATGAATTTGGTGGATTAATCAAAATTGAAGAATTGAAACAACAGCTCAACACCTTAACGAATAGAGTTGATACAATTATAAAGGCTATTGAGCAGGGAGTGCCTGTAGCGGGCGATGGAGGTATCGGGTACCAAACATCAATGAAGTTAATTTTAGCAACAGCTTCAGTAAAAGAGAATTTTGACAATATTGAAAACAAAAAAGTAAAGCATGGCTAAAGATATACTAATGGGAGCAGATGGAGATGTCAGTATTATCAATGGAGACTTTAATGTTGGTTATTCTGACGAGCAACATATAGAAGATATCTTGACGGCAAGAAAAGGAGAGTACAAAAATGCACCTATTACTGGTGTCGATTTATTTTCCTTCCTAAATGCTCCAGTAACGCTTGTTACACGACAAAAAATGGAAAAAGAAATCGCGATGCAAATGAAGTTAGATAACGCATCGAATATAAGTGTTGATACTTCAGCACAAGGAGATTTAAAAGTGGTAGCAGACTATGAATAAAATAATAGTACAGAACAATCAAACGGTATGGGATGTTGCTTTACAGCAATATGGAAGCATTAATTATGCTTTTGATTTGTTGGTTGCTAATCCTACCATTTCTTTGGAAAATGACCTTACAGCAGGTCAAGAGTTGATTATTCCTGAAGTAAAAGTATCAAAAACGGAGGCTAATGTTGTCGATTTCTACAAATTGAAAAGCATTAAGCCTTCAACAGGTAATTTTCAACTACCTCCCGTTGCTAACCCTATTGTTACAGCAGGATTGGTTCAGTGGTTACGCGGGGGCGTTGGAGTAGTAGGTAATGTGTGGAGCGACCAAAGTGGTAACGGCAATGATGCGACTTTGGTTAATGGTCCTATCGTTAATATTGATAACATAGAGTTGGATGGGGTAAATGATTATATTGACTTAAAATCAGGCAACAGCTTAACCCAATTATCTATGTCAATTACTGTTGATTACATAACACTACTAAATGACACTAGGTTAATAGGAGAGCTGTCATCGTCAGCTAATTACGGAATGACAACGAGGGCTATTTATAATGGTAAAATGATGTACGCATCGGGTATAGGGGCGTGGAACACGTTGAATTTTACTCCCGTAATAAATACAAGGTACACTTTTGATTTTGTCGCGGATAACGGAGCTAATACAACACTTATATACATCAATGGGGTGTTAATTATAACCGTTCCTAATGGTACGGTATTTAGTCCTATTGGTATTGGTAATAAATATTGGGGCTTATACGGCCATTACCTTAATGGCCATATATATGATTTCAAAATGTACAATAGAGCTTTAACTCAAGTAGAAATAACCCAAAATTATAACGCACTATGATTAATTATGCAATAATACAAGCAACGGAAATACCAAAATTAGATTTTACGCAGTTATGCAATGATAATGCTAATAGCTTAGCGTATAATAACGATAAGACCTTGGTCATTATAAAATTCAAAGGGAAACCACCTAAGACATTGCAAGGGGTAAAATCAGAAGTTGTTAATGGCAAGACTATACACACGCAACAGGAGATAAGAGAGATAATAACTAACCCAATTAATGGGTGGCTAATGGAACAGAAGTAATGGCAAGACAAATAACAGAAATATACGATGCGATCATTGCTGAGAAGCAAAATATGAGCGAATTATTATTGTTACAACCAAACATCGATGATTCGCAAACGCTGCTATCGGATTTAACATCTTCTAGTAAAGTAGCTGTATGGAGGCTCATAGTGTGGTTGATAGCCGTGGCTATTTGGGTGCACGAAAAGGTGTTTGACCAACATAAATCTGATGTAGAAGCGATAGCTGAACGTACGCCTACAGGAACACTACTATGGTATTGGAGTCAATGCTTTAAATACCAATTAGGAGACCAATTAGTATGGCAGAATAATAGATATGAATATGCTACGATTAATACTTCGGCACAAATAGTCAAACGAGCTTCAGTATATGAAATAGGTAATCAGGTAAGAATTAAAGTTGCTAAAGAAGATGGTAGCGGTTCTCCTATACCCTTAACGCCTGCGGAATTAACTTCGTTTGGGGATTACGTAACCAAAATAAAATTCGCGGGAACGAACATTGCAATCAATAGTAGTCCTGCCGATGAAATAGCAATAAAATATACTGTTAAGCTAGACCCTTTGGTGTTTGATTCCACAGGAGAACTGTTAAACTCTCCTGGTACATTCCCAGTAGAAGATGTTATCAATCAGTACTTATCATCTTTGCCTTTTGATGGAATTTTGAATTTCACAAAATTAACAGATGAGATTCAAAAAATAACAGGTGTAATAGATCCTGTATTTGATTCTGCTCAGGCTAGGTATGGTACGTTACCATTTGTAGCAATAAGCAATAATCAATATAGAGCCAATGCTGGCTATCTAATTATATCACCAAGTTTTCCGTTATCATCAACATTAACCTATATATTTTAATTAAATGGATTTTAAGAAATTAATACAGACACTAATACCATTTGCGAAGAGAAAGCCTAAAATAGTAGCATTCATTTACGCTTTGTTATCTCCAATTAAGGCATTAAATGCAGGAAGCTTTAAAAACCTTGTTGATGAGATAGCATATAAGCAGTCGATAACAGGACAACTGATATACTTAGAGAAATATCTAAATGATCTATATCCATCAGCGAATGGCGGAATAGTAATTCAGGATGTAGCCAATATTAATGTGCCTTATATCTATAACCCAAATGAAAACCAAACTGTAGTATATATACATAATTCATCAGAGAATGCAACACCAGTTTACATCAGGAATAATTTAGAAATTCTTAACGAAGACAAGTTCATTGTGAAAGTACCCGTAACTCTGTCATTCGTAGAACGCATAATGAGATTACAAATTGACTTTTACAGAATTGCTGGAGCAAAATATTCAATAATTACTTACTAAATCAAAACAAAAACAAATGAATAAATTAAACATGAATGTTAACGGAGGTTATCCATTAGAATTGGATGATTTCCGTTACCTTGATGAGATATACCGTACAGGTATCCATCAAGTCGCACAATCATTAGCAACTAATGCTATATTGACAGGATGTACAATAGTGCAAGAGATGAATCAAGCTGGAACTTTAAAACTGAACGCTGGTTGGATGATAATAAACGGAGAAATAGGTTATATACCTCCACATACAGGTTTAGCTGACACACTTAAATATGGAGTTGTAGCTGATAATACCTTGGATAACTCTGTGATTAAAATAATGCAAAATGGCACGTCTCTAAAGCCTAGAGAAATCAGGCAGTATAAATTAGAGCCATATAATCCCGCAATGGGAGTTGATACCTTGATTACGAACATCAAGCCAATGATAGAGGTGTTAAAATCAAAATTGGGGATAAATAGTAATACCCCTGAGTTCAAGTGGGTAATTGATACACCATATAATCCCTTTGTCTGGAATGCCACTAAACAGAGGTGGGAAGCTAACTTCCCTCATTATCAGCAAGCAAATATTCCTCAAAAAGCGATAGCTGTGGATGTATCTGTTTTAGATATAGG